>NZ_RHJM01000006.1:0-236143 GCF_004212315.1 Escherichia sp. E10V5 | reverse complement strand
GAATTACCGATCCACTACAACTATTTGTCAGAGATAAGACCGCGACTTGTTGTCGCCAGATTATTAATCGTCGATGACACAACAAACGCCGGACCTGATAAATCCGCGTCTGTTTTATCATCAAACTTACCGGAAGTAATACGAATAGTTTTAAAGCCAGACGCTATAAGATATTTCCACAATCGGCCCCTCGCAGGCGTCGCAAAATGCTCTGGACTGCTGATTCTCTCCGGTACAGAAAGCGCAACTATAGCCACCCACAGCCAGGTTGATTATAATAACCGTTTATCTGTTCGTACTGTTTACTAAAACGACGAATCGCCTGATTTTCAGGCACAACAAGCATCAACAATAAGGATTAAAGCTATGGGTTTTCTTTCCGGTAAGCGCATTCTGGTAACCGGTGTTGCCAGCAAACTGTCCATCGCCTACGGTATCGCTCAGGCGATGCACCGCGAAGGAGCTGAACTGGCATTCACCTACCAGAACGACAAACTGAAAGGCCGCGTAGAAGAATTTGCCGCTCAATTAGGTTCTGACATCGTTCTGCAGTGCGATGTTGCCGAAGATGCCAGCATCGACACCATGTTCGCTGAACTGGGTAAAGTTTGGCCGAAATTTGACGGTTTCGTACACTCTATTGGTTTTGCACCTGGCGATCAGCTGGATGGCGACTATGTTAACGCCGTAACTCGTGAAGGCTTCAAAATTGCCCACGACATTAGCTCCTACAGCTTCGTTGCAATGGCAAAAGCTTGCCGCTCCATGCTGAATCCGGGCTCTGCTCTGCTGACCCTTTCCTACCTGGGCGCTGAGCGCGCTATCCCTAACTACAACGTTATGGGTCTGGCAAAAGCGTCTCTGGAAGCTAACGTGCGCTATATGGCCAACGCAATGGGGCCGGAAGGTGTGCGTGTTAACGCCATTTCCGCAGGTCCGATCCGTACGCTGGCCGCTTCCGGCATCAAAGACTTCCGTAAAATGCTGGCGCACTGCGAAGCCGTTACGCCGATTCGTCGTACCGTTACCATCGAAGATGTGGGTAACTCCGCAGCGTTCCTGTGCTCCGATCTCTCTGCCGGTATCTCCGGTGAAGTGGTCCACGTTGACGGCGGTTTCAGCATCGCTGCAATGAACGAACTGGAACTGAAATAATCGTTCTGTTGGTCAAGATGGGCGGCGTTCTGCCGCCCGTTTTCTCTGTTATACCTTTCTGATATTTGTTATCGCCGATCCGTCTTTCTCCCCTTCCCGCCTTGCGTCAGGATAACGATTTCCGTTATGACCAAGGAGCGCCCATGGAACAACGCCACAGTTCAGGCAAAAGCCATTGGTATCATGAAATCCAATCCAGCACTTCAGAGCATAACGTTCTGCCACTTGTACCCGAAGCCGCAAAGGTCAACGACCCTTTTTTGCTCGACGTGATTCTTGAGGAACAAACGCTGGCCCCTTTTCAGTCATGGCTGGCACCCGCACGTGCACTCGCTGGAGCATTGTTCCCGGCTCAGCTGGCCGTGACCCGCTTGCAGACATTCACCGCTTATGAACGCCTGTCTACAGCTCTGACTGTTGCTCAGGTCTGCGGCGTCCAGCGGTTGTGCAACTACTATTCCGCGCGCCTGACACCACTTCCCGGACCGGATTCCTCCAGGGAAAGTAATCATCGGCTGGCGCAAATCACACAATATGCCCGCCAACTGGCCTTCTCTCCATCTATTATCGACGGTCGATCCCGTGAGCATCTTAAAGATGTCGGCCTTACCGCCTGGGACTGTGTGTTCATTACCCAAATTATTGGCTTTGTCGGTTTTCAGGCGCGAGTGATCGCCTCATTGCAGGCTTATCTTGAGCAACCAGTTCGTTGGCTACCCGGTCTGGAGATGCAAAACTACGCCGATGCATCACTGTTTGCGAATGAATCAACTCGCTGGCGTACCTGCTACGCCGTAGAAAAATCATGTGAAGATGCGGTGAATAGTTCGTCGGTTGAACTCAGCCAACTGACCGAAATACTCAATCTTCACCCAGCTCTACTTTCACGCCTTGAGGAGCTATTCGCCAGCACATTGGTTAGCGCCAAAACCAACCATCAACTTGCGACGTTGTTAACCGCGCGGATTAATGGCAGCGCCGCTTGCTTCGCTAGCCAAACATATTCAACAACAGAATATAAAGAGGCAATCCTCATTCTACGTCAGGGCGAAAATGAAATTAATCGGTGGGCTGATAGCCATTATGTTGAGCGCGCTACCGTTCAGGCGATACAATGGCTGACCCGAGCACCCGATCGCTTTAGCGCCGCCCAGTTCAGCCCATTACTCGAACACGAAATATCATCAACACAGGTTATTAATTTGTTGGTATGGAGCGGGCTTTGTGGCTGGATCAATCGCTTAAAAATCGCGTTGGGTGAAACATATTAACCTTGCTGCGTCAGACAGAATCGCGTAAAACTGTCAGCCGCTCTAATGGCCACCAAAATAGACAATTATGTTTCAGGACAACCCGCTGCTAGCGCAGCTTAAACAGCAACTGCATTCCCAGACGCCCCGCGCTGAAGGGGTGGTAAAAGCCACTGAAAAAGGCTTTGGCTTCCTGGAAGTCGATGCACAGAAAAGTTATTTCATTCCGCCGCCGCAAATGAAAAAAGTGATGCATGGCGACAGAATTATCGCAGTCATCCACAGCGAAAAAGATCGTGAATCTGCCGAACCAGAAGAACTGGTTGAACCTTTTCTAACCCGCTTCGTGGGTAAAGTTCAGGGCAAGAATGACCGTCTGGCCATTGTCCCTGATCATCCATTATTGAAAGATGCCATTCCTTGCCGCGCAGCCCGTGGCCTGACACATGAATTTAAAGAAGGCGACTGGGCAGTTGCCGAAATGCGCCGTCATCCATTGAAAGGCGATCGTTCTTTCTATGCAGAACTCACGCAGTACATCACTTTTGGCGACGATCACTTCGTGCCGTGGTGGGTAACTCTGGCGCGTCATAACCTGGAAAAAGAAGCGCCGAACGGCGTTGCTACTGAAATGCTCGACGAAGGTCTGGTGCGCGAAGATCTGACTGCACTGGATTTTGTCACCATCGATAGCGCCAGCACGGAAGATATGGATGACGCCCTCTTCGCGAAGGCGCTCCCGGATGACAAACTGCAACTGATCGTGGCGATTGCCGATCCAACCGCGTGGATTGCAGAAGGTAGCAAACTGGACAAAGCGGCAAAAGTTCGTGCATTCACCAACTATCTGCCAGGTTTCAACATCCCAATGCTGCCGCGTGAGCTTTCCGACGATCTCTGCTCACTGCGCGCCAATGAAATTCGCCCGGTACTGGCTTGTCGGATGACGCTCTCCGCAGATGGCACCATTGAAGACAATATCGAGTTCTTTGCCGCGACTATCGAGTCCAAAGCGAAACTGGTTTATGACCAGGTTTCCGACTGGCTGGAAAACACCGGCGACTGGCAGCCAGAAAATGAGGCCATTGCCGAACAAATTCGCCTTCTGGCGCAAATTTGCCAGCGTCGCGGCGAGTGGCGCCATAACCATGCACTGGTGTTTAAAGATCGCCCGGATTACCGTTTTATTCTCGGTGAAAAAGGTGAAGTGCTGGATATCGTCGCCGAGCCTCGTCGTATTGCCAACCGTATCGTCGAAGAAGCGATGATTGCTGCTAACATTTGTGCTGCCCGCGTACTGCGCGATAAGCTCGGTTTTGGTATCTATAACGTGCATATGGGCTTTGATCCGGCAAATGCTGAAGCGCTGGCAGCATTGCTAAAAACGCACGGTCTGCATGTCGATGCTGAAGAAGTGCTCACGCTGGATGGTTTCTGCAAGCTGCGTCGTGAACTGGATGCGCAACCGACCGGTTTCCTCGACAGCCGTATTCGTCGTTTCCAGTCCTTTGCCGAAATCAGCACTGAGCCAGGCCCTCACTTTGGCCTCGGTCTGGAAGCGTATGCCACCTGGACCTCACCAATCCGTAAGTATGGCGACATGATCAACCATCGTCTGCTGAAAGCGGTCATCAAAGGCGAAACGGCGACGCGTCCGCAGGATGAGATCACCGTTCAAATGGCCGAGCGTCGTCGTCTCAACCGGATGGCGGAACGTGATGTCGGTGATTGGTTATACGCCCGTTTCCTGAAAGACAAAGCCGGGACCGACACCCGTTTTGCGGCGGAAATTGTCGATATCAGCCGTGGCGGCATGCGTGTGCGTCTGGTTGATAATGGCGCTATCGCTTTTATTCCTGCGCCATTCTTACACGCCGTACGCGACGAACTGGTTTGCAGTCAGGAAAATGGCACCGTGCAAATTAAAGGTGAAACGGTTTACAAGGTAACCGATGTTATCGACGTCACTATTGCCGAAGTTCGTATGGAAACTCGCAGCATTATTGCTCGTCCGGTAGCGTAATATTCTTTTGCGGCCCATTCATTACGGATGGGCCGTTTACTTTACTCGTCTCCGCATTCGTTTTTATCCCCCCAGATTTTTTTCACAGACTTTCGTTTGTAAACTGGCGTTTTTCCAAAACTGGATTACAAATAAATATATAAATAAAACAATACGTTTAGCCGTCGCTAATTTTATGTAATTCATGTTGGACCTTTCTTTTAATCGCGAACTCCGCTGTTAACCGGAAGACACGCTTCATGAAAACAGTTAGGGAGTCCACAACGTTGTACAACTTTCTCGGATCGCACAATCCATACTGGCGTTTATCGGAAAGCAGCGATGTTTTGCGCTTTTCCACCACCGAAACCACAGAACCTGAACGTACTTTGCAGTTATCTGCCGAACAGGCTGCTCGCATCAGGGAAATGACGGTCATCACTTCCAGCTTGATGATGAGTCTGACCGTCAATGAGAGCGATCTTTCTGTGCATCTGGTTGGACGAAAAATCAATAAGCGCGAATGGGGCGGCAACGCGTCTGCATGGCATGACACACTTGCAGTAGCCCGCGATTTATCGCATGGGCTTTCTTTTGCTGAACAGGTAGTGTCTGAAGCTCATTCCGCGATAGTCATTCTTGACAGCCGGGGAAATATCCAACGGTTTAACCGATTATGTGAAGAATACACAGGTTTCAAAGAGCACGATGTCATTGGGCAGAGCGTATTTAAGCTGTTTATGAGTCGTCGTGAAGCTGCGGCATCCAGCCGCAATAACCGCGGCTTTTTTCGCAGTGGTAATGCTTATGAAATTGAGCTCTGGATACCAACGCGCAACGGTCAACGGCTATTTCTGTTTCGCAACAAATTTGTGCACAGCGGTAGCGGCAAAAATGAGATCTATTTAATCTGTTCCGGCACCGATATTACCGAAGAGCGTCGCGCCCAGGAACGACTTCGCATACTGGCAAATACCGACAGCATCACTGGACTACCGAATCGTAATGCCATGCAGGCGTTAATCGATCATGCCATTGATCAAGCTAACGACTGTAAGGTTGGTGTTGTATATCTTGATTTAGACAATTTTAAAAAGGTAAACGACGCTTACGGGCATTTATTTGGCGACCAGTTATTACGTGAGGTGTCACTGGCCCTTTTAAGCTGCCTTGAACAGGATCAGGTGCTGGCGCGTCCTGGCGGGGATGAGTTTCTGGTGCTGGCACCCAATACATCACAAAGCGCACTGGAAGCGATGGCATCACGTATTTTAACCCGGCTTCGCCAACCCTTCCGTATTGGTTTAATTGAAGTTTATACTGGCTGTTCCGTCGGTATTTCACTTTCGCCACAACATGGTATGGACAGCGCAGCCATTATTCGCCATGCCGACACCGCAATGTACACCGCAAAAGAAGGTGGGCGCGGACAGTTCTGTGTTTTTTCGCCAGAAATGAACCAACGTGTTTTCGAATATCTTTGGCTTGATACCAACCTGCGTAAAGCGCTGGAAAACGATCAGTTAGTTATTCATTATCAACCGAAAATCACCTGGCGCGGTGAAGTTCGAAGCCTGGAAGCGTTGGTGCGCTGGCAGTCGCCTGAACGCGGACTCATTCCCCCGTTAGACTTTATTTCCTATGCAGAAGAGTCTGGGCTAATTGTTCCATTAGGACGTTGGGTGATTCTCGATGTGGTGCGTCAGGTGGCGAAATGGCGTGATAAAGGCATTAATCTGCGGGTAGCGGTGAACATCTCTGCTCGCCAGTTTGCCGATCAAACTCTTTTTACCGATCTGAAGCAGGTTCTTCAAGAACTGAATTTTGAATACTGCCCTATTGATATCGAGTTAACTGAAAGCTGTCTGATAGAAAATGATGAACTCGCCCTCTCCGTCATTCAGCAATTTAGTCAGTTAGGCGCGCAAGTGCATTTGGATGATTTTGGCACCGGTTACTCTTCGCTTTCGCAACTGGCCCGTTTTCCCATCGATGCGATTAAACTTGACCAAGCTTTTGTCCGTAATATTCACAAACAACCTGTCTCGCAGTCATTAGTGCGCGCGATTGTCGCCGTCGCCCAGGCATTGAATCTGCAAGTCATCGCCGAAGGCGTGGAAAGCACAAAAGAAGATGCCTTTTTAACCAAAAACGGCATCAATGAGAGGCAAGGATTTTTGTTTGCCAAACCAATGCCTGCCGTGGCCTTTGAACGTTGGTTTAAACGTTACCTGAAACGCTTATAAAGAGACGAATGTATATAATTAGCGATATATAATCTTATCACACATCATTTTCTTGAATGAAAATTGGCCTTTGCCACTATACGCTTCTCTTTTAGTGGCAATTTTTGCATTATTCATTTTTGCCTTTATTTGCCATAAGGATACCCTCATGTCTGAATTTGATGCCCAGCGCGTTGCCGAACGTATTGATATTGTGTTAGATATCCTTGTGGCGGGCGATCACCACTCTGCGATCCATAATCTCGAGATACTAAAAGCAGAACTCTTGCGCCAGGTTGCTGCATCTACGCCAGACATCCCGAAGGCACCGTGGGAGATTTAACAGTCGTGCTTTCAGGCTTTCCATTTAGCAGAAAAGGATGCCAGGCGCGTCAGCTTTTTTATTGAATATTATAACGTTATAAGAATTACAGCGATGAATTCCCGACAACAAACAATTCTACAGATGGTCATTGACCAGGGTCAGGTTAGCGTAACCGAACTGGCAAAAGCCACTGGTGTTTCTGAAGTTACTATTCGCCAGGATCTCAACACCCTCGAAAAACTGAGTTATCTGCGCCGCGCGCATGGTTTTGCAGTTTCGCTTGATAGCGATGATGTTGAAACCCGGATGATGAGTAATTATACGCTGAAGCGTAAACTTGCCGAGTTTGCGGCTTCTCTGGTTCAGTCAGGTGAAACTATCTTTATTGAAAATGGCAGCAGCAATGCCCTTTTGGCTCGCACGTTAGGCGAACAGAAGAAAGATGTTACCATCATTACGGTTAGCAGCTACATTGCGCATTTGTTGAAAGACGCCCCCTGTGAAGTTATTTTACTTGGTGGCGTGTACCAGAAGAAAAGCGAAAGCATGGTTGGCCCTCTGACACGTCAGTGTATCCAGCAGGTTCATTTCAGTAAGGCATTTATTGGTATTGATGGCTGGCAACCTGAAACTGGATTTACTGGACGCGACATGATGCGTACCGACGTAGTCAATGCAGTGCTGGAAAAAGAGTGCGAAGCAATAGTTCTGACGGACAGCTCAAAATTTGGTGCCGTACATTCTTACTCCATCGGCCCTGTTGAGAAAATCAAACGGGTCATTACCGACTCGAAGATACCTGCCAGCCACCTGTTGCATCTTGAGCATAATAGACTGACAGTTCACGTCGTCGACAATTAATTTCCCCTCCTCTACGGATGATTTGCACTTTCGCAAATCATCCGCTCTAAGATGATTCCTGGCTGTTAATTAAGACTATTTACCTGTCCTTAAAACTTCAAAGTTGTAAACTTAACATTAGCGATATAACAGGAAGTGACTGTCACCTGCGTGATATAACCCTGCGCGAGAGGATTTCACGGAAAATAACTTTTTCAGAAAGCGTCTTAACTATTATAGTTAAAGAGAGCTTACTTCCGTGAATCATAAATTCAGGAGAGAGTATTATGTTTGTAACGAGCAAAAAAATGACCGCGGCTGTTCTGGCGATTACGCTGGCTATGTCTCTGAGTGCCTGTTCTAACTGGTCTAAACGAGATCGTAATACCGCAATCGGTGCGGGTGCAGGTGCTTTAGGTGGCGCAGTACTGACTGATGGCAGCACGCTGGGTACGTTAGGCGGTGCGGCAGTCGGTGGTATTATCGGTCACCAGGTCGGTAAATAATCGTAAATAAATGTCGATTAGCGACTCGCAATTATAATACGCTTAACTCTGTTCAGTACGAAATAACTGAATAATACACACAGTAAAATAAACGAAAGCCACGGAATATTTTCGTGGCTTTTTTTGTTAACCGCCTGCGAGTTTTACCTTCATGCCTTTCGCTTCAAGCATTGATTTTAATAAATCACGCTTATCACCCTGAATTTCGATAATTCCTTCTTTTACTGACCCTCCGCAGCCGCATTTTTTCTTCAGTTCTGCCGCTAGCTTTATCAGTTCAGCTTCATCGAGATCAACACCAGTAATCAGGCAAACACCCTTACCTTTGCGACCGCTGGTTTGACGTTGAATACGCACAACGCCATCACCTTTAGAGCGTAAAGGGGCCTCTTTCGGTTCATCGATACGTCCAGTCTCCGTTGAATAGACCAGACGGCTGTTGGAATCACTCATTATGCACTCCGCTGTAACGAGGCGTTGATCGCTTTCAGCGTTTGCGCTGGATCCGCAGATTGCGTCACCGGGCGACCAATCACCATATAATCAACCCCAGCTGCCAGCGCCTGTTCTGGCGTCATAATGCGGCGCTGGTCTCCAGCATCACTCCCCTGAGGACGAATACCCGGCGTAACCAGTTTGAAGTCCTGACCAAACGCTTGTTTAAAACGAACGGCTTCCTGGGCAGAACACACCACGCCATCAAGACCACATTTTTGTGTCAGCGCCGCCAGACGCTCTGCATAATCCGCTGGTGACAGTGTCACGCCGAGATCCGCCAGATCGCTTGATTCCATGCTAGTCAGCACAGTTACCGCTATTAACAACGGCGCGTCTTTGCCAAACGGAACCAGCGCCTCACGAGCAGCGGTCATCATACGCGCCCCACCAGATGCATGAACATTCACCATCCACACACCTAAGTCAGCCGCTGCGGCCACGGCGTGCGCTGCTGTGTTGGGAATGTCGTGAAATTTCAGGTCAAGGAAGATATCAAAACCACGCTCTTGCAGTTCACGGACAAACTGTGGCCCAAACAGAGTAAACATCTCTTTGCCAACTTTCAGACGACAATCGCGTGGGTCGATTTTGTCGACAAATGCCAGCGCAGCATCACGATTATTATAATCAAGGGCAACAACGACGGGAGAACGCGTAACAGCGCGGGAAGAAGATGAAGCAGTTAACGTCATGACCAGACCTTCTTGATGATGGGCACCGGAAGTGGCGCGAAAAAGGTAAACGGCGTGCATTCTACCCGTGGAAATAAAAAATTAACAGTTGCGATTTCTCTCCTGTCAGGCTTTTCCATACAGGAGTTACCGAAGCACATTTGTTGATAACAACTATTAGTATGTTGTAACTAAAATTGTTTTTTTTTAAAAACTACAGGCCGTCCAGACCACGAATTGGTTTAATGGTCGACCAGGCCCGACAGGACGGACAATGCCAGTAAAGGGTATAAGCGGTAAAACCACACTTCTGGCAGCGATAACGCGGCTTACTGCGTACCTTCTCACCAACCATATCGCGCAGCACCATCAGGCTCTCTTTTGCACGCCCTTCTTCCGCTTCATTGAGGTGGTAATCCATCAATTTGTGGAACACGCGCATGGTTGGATGACGTTGCAACTGCCGCGTAATGTAAACCTGAGCTGCATCGCTCCCGTCACGCGATTCAATGATGTCAGCAAGCATCAGTTCAGCATCAGCACCCGTATTTTCTTCCACCGCTCGCTGGAGAAACTCTGCCCATTCGTCAGTTTTACCCAACTGCTGATAGCAGGTTTGCAGCATTTCCAGCGTTTCGCTGACCAGTTCTCTGTCCTGAGAAATAACGCGTTGCAGGCTTTCGACCGCTTTGCCATACTCGCCTTTGGCCATAAACACACGCCCCATCATGATGGATACGCGCGCGCTGTTTTTGTCGGCCGCCGCCCCTTTTTTCAGCAACGTCATGGCACGATCGAGATCTTCGCTGGCAATGTATTGAAGAGCTAATTCACAATAGAAATGAGCTATTTCGACCCGCTGTTTATCTTTACCCAGTTTAACCAAACGTTCGGCGACATCGATCGCCTTTTGCCATTCACTGGTGGCCTGGTAGATTTGCAGGAGTTGTTGCAAAGCGCCAACACGGAAGTCAGTTTCATCAGTCAATTGATTAAACATATCTTCCGCACGATCGTACAATCCGGCAGCCATGTAATCACGACCCAGTTGCTGAATTGCCAACAGGCGCTGTTCATAGGTCAGCGAGGCGCTTTCCATTAAGGTTTGGTGGATGCGAATTGCGCGATCGACTTCGCCACGGGATCGGAACAAGTTTCCGAGCGTAAGGTGGGCTTCAACGGTGCCGGTGTCCTCTTTGAGCATATCGAGGAACAGGTCCACCGCCTTATCTTGTTGATTGCTAAGCAGAAAGTTAACCCCCGCCACGTAATCACGTGACAGGCGATTGGCTTCATCTTGCTTGTTTTGTTGCGCACTTCTGCGGCCCATATACCAGCCATAGGCAGCGGCTACAGGCAAAAGCAGAAACAACAACTCCAGCATAGAAGGTTATTCCTTCGCCACTGACGCATGCGGCGCTACCGCCACATCAGTCGAGGATGAAAGCTGATTTTCCAGTCGCTTTATTTTACGTTCAGCACGCGCCAGAGAAACACGTACTCGCAGCCAGAACAGTCCGCAAATTAACCAACCGATAGCAAAACCCGCAGCAAACAATACCGCCAGCAAAGTAGAGATACGATACTCCCCTTGCGCTAACAGATAGTTAAACGTCACCTGTTGATCGTTCTGCGCACCTAACGTGACCGAAATCACGAAAATCGCCAACACCAATAAGAAAATGAGTAAATATTTCACATTACTTCCCGTTATGTGGTTAGAGCGCATAAATTATGGTCAACTTACCGCAATAGCCCTTTAAAGTACCATTTTCACGCCGACTGCGAAATGGCAACTACGTGCATTGTTGGTGATTTAAGGGCGAAAATCAGAAAATCAACCAGCGTTAACTTTCTTCTTCTCGTTGCGCTATCTCACGATTTTCTTCCGGAGGTGGTGTTAATGGCCCACAAATTCGTTGTGCAAGCCAGGTTGCCACCGCCACCAGCGCCCACGAAATCAATGTAGCCACCACCAAATCACGCGGCCAATGCATCCCGAGTAGCAGACGGCTTCCCATAACTCCCGTGGCCCAAACCAGCAAGAGTGCAATGGTGAACGTTCGCCGACGCGGCCACAGTAACCCAACGGCCAGCAGCGCCCAACTGGCAGCAAACATCGTGTGACCGGAAGGAAAGGCAAAACCCGTCTCTTTCTGCCAGTGAGAGCGTAAATAGCCCGGTATATTATTTTCTGCAGCCAACTGTTCTTTCACTAAACTTCCGCGTTCCGCACGTTTTAAAGTGTAGAACTCCTCAACCGGAATATGATGTGTTTTTTCCAGCCATATCACAAAGGGGCGCGGCTCCTGAACTTTATCTTTTATCCAGGATTTCACGCCTTGTCCAATGAGGATCGCCGCAGCCAGAATGGTAAACAGCATAATTGCGGCTTTGAGGCGAAAACGCAGACACCAGAGAAACCAAGCGAATAAAATCAGATGTGTAATGACGCCCCAGGGCTGAGTAACGGTTTCAGTGATCCAAAAGGCCGCTTTTAACAGCCAACTTTGATCTCCTGGTTGCCAACGCCAGCCAGAAATCCATACAGCTACCGGCATTACAAGTAATAGTGCAGCTCCCACTGCGGTACGTCTGGCAATCGAACGCATGGCCTCTCCTTTTTATAATTCCCACAATCATAACTGAAAATGCCTGCTCCAGTAAAAATTGACAGATTTGTGCCATTCAGTGAACGATTGGCGCGTCGTGATTAGGAGAACCCCTTCGCGTTATGGCAAAATAAGCCAATACAGAACCAGCATTATCTGGAGAATTTCATGCAGCTTAAACGTGTGGCAGAAGCCAAACTGCCAACCCCATGGGGCGATTTCCTGATGGTGGGATTTGAAGAACTGGCAACCGGACACGATCATGTCGCGTTAGTTTATGGCGACATTTCAGGACATACTCCTGTCCTGGCACGCGTCCATTCTGAGTGTCTGACCGGTGATGCCCTGTTCAGCTTGCGCTGCGATTGCGGCTTCCAGCTTGAAGCGGCATTGACGCATATTGCCGAAGAAGGCCGTGGTATTTTGCTGTACCACCGTCAGGAAGGACGTAACATCGGTTTGTTGAATAAAATCCGTGCTTATGCGTTACAGGATCAAGGTTACGATACTGTAGAGGCCAATCATCAGTTAGGTTTCGCCGCTGATGAACGTGATTTCACCCTCTGCGCCGACATGTTCAAGTTACTGGGCGTTAATGAAGTCCGTCTGTTAACCAACAACCCGAAAAAAGTCGAAATTCTGACCGAAGCGGGTATCAACATTGTTGAGCGCGTGCCGTTGATTGTTGGCCGTAACCCAAATAATGAACACTATCTCGATACTAAAGCCGAGAAAATGGGCCATTTGTTCAACAAATAACCCTGTTTGCTACAGACTTAATATATTTGCCGGATGATCCACATCCGGCAAATAAAGTTGAATTACTTCAACATATTACGGATGACATAATGCAAAATACCGTCGTTCCGGTAATAGGTTAATTCTGTTGCAGTGTCGATGCGACAACGGCACGGCACAACGTCCTGCACACCATCAGCTCGCGTTAGTGTCACAGGAACCGTAGCGCCAGGTTGCAGATTTTGCAGATCGGCAATATCAATCTTCTCTTCCCCCGTCAGCCCTAACGATTTACGCGTCACCCCTTGCGGGAACTCCAGCGGCAAAATACCCATGCCGATTAAATTCGAACGGTGAATACGTTCAAACGATTCTGCAATCACCACGCGAATACCGAGCAGACGCGGGCCTTTTGCCGCCCAGTCTCGACTCGAACCTGACCCATATTCTTTCCCGGCAATTACCGCCAGCGGTGTTTTCTCTTGCTGATAGCGCATCGCCGCATCATAAATAGAGATAACATCATTGCCTGGTAGATGGCGCGTCATCCCCCCTTCAACACCAGCCACCATTTCGTTACGAATGCGAATATTGGCGAACGTGCCACGCATCATCACTTCATGGTTACCACGACGCGAACCGTAGGAGTTAAAATCTTTACGCTCAACACCACGACCTTGTAGATATCGACCCGCGGGACTATCAGGCTTAATGCTGCCTGCCGGAGAGATATGGTCAGTGGTAACCGAATCCCCCAGCATTGCCAGAATTCGCGCACCGTGAATATCTTCCACTGGCGCAGGGGTTGCCTGCATTTCATCAAAGAAAGGGGATAAGCGAATGTAGGTCGAATCATCCTGCCATCCGTAGGTATCTGATCGTACAACCTTAATCTCCTTCCACTCCGCAGTCCCTTCGAAAACTTCCGCGTACTCCTTACGGAACATTTCAGTGGAGACTTGCGCAACAGCGCGAGCAATCTCTTGAGTCGATGGCCAGATATCTTTCAGATATACCGGATCGCCTTTACGATCGTGCCCCAGAGGTTCGGAAGCCAGGTTGATATTCATATTGCCCGCCAGTGCATAGGCAACCACCAGCGGCGGCGAAGCCAACCAGTTGGTTTTAACCAGCGGATGAATACGTCCTTCAAAGTTACGGTTGCCAGACAGTACCGCGCCAACGGTTAAATCGCCCTTTTTGATCGCGGTTTCGATAGGATCGGGCAACGGACCAGAGTTACCAATACAGGTGGTACAACCATAGCCCACAAGGTTAAAACCCAGTTCATCAAGATACGGCGTCAGTTTGGCTTTTGCCAGATAGTCAGAAACCACTTTCGAGCCAGGCGCGAGAGACGCTTTGACCCACGGTTGTCGTTTCAGCCCCAGGGTGACGGCTTTTTTCGCCAGTAATCCGGCCGCCATCAGCACGCTGGGGTTAGAGGTATTGGTACACGACGTTATCGCGGCAATAACCACCGCACCATCAGGCAACTGATACTGATGCCCGTTCATAACATAATCGACCGGCTGGCGATCTTTATGCGTGGCGTTGACTTCCAGTTCATTACTGGCGGCAAAAGCTTTTGGCACATCAGGCAGCGCAACACGATCTTGTGGACGCTTTGGACCGGCAAGACTAGCGACTACGTCGTCCATATTCAATTCAAGCGTACTGGTAAAGACCGGTTCATCACCTGCGTTCCGCCACATCCCCTGCGCTTTAGCATATTTCTCAACCAGTTCAACCTGGTCTTCACTACGGCCGCTTAACCGCATGTAATCGAGAGTGACAGCATCGATTGGGAAGAAGCCACAGGTCGCACCATATTCCGGCGACATATTGGCAATGGTTGCACGATCCGCCAGTGGCAGTGAATCCAGACCATCACCGTAAAATTCGACGAATTTACCTACTACGCCATGTTTACGTAGCATCTGAGTAACGGTCAGCACCAGGTCGGTGGCGGTAATGCCTTCACGCAGTTTACCGGTGAGTTTAAAGCCCACCACATCAGGAATGAGCATGGAAACTGGCTGACCTAACATCGCCGCTTCCGCTTCAATTCCACCAACGCCCCAGCCTAACACACCAAGACCGTTGATCATGGTCGTGTGCGAGTCGGTGCCAACGAGCGTATCCGGATAAGCAATCCACTCCCCTTCCTGCAATTCACTCCACACCGCTTTGCCGAGATATTCAAGGTTCACCTGGTGGCAAATCCCAGTGCCTGGTGGCACAACGCTAAAACGACTGAACGCCTGCTGCCCCCATTTCAGAAATACATAACGCTCGTGGTTGCGCTCCATTTCCAGGCGTACGTTTTCCTCAAATGCCTCATCATCGCCAAAGCGATCGACGGTCACCGAGTGGTCAATCACCAGATCGACCGGTGAGAGCGGATTCACCTTCGCGGTATCGCCACCGAGACGTTTTACGGCTTCCCGCATCGCCGCAAGATCAACAACAGCAGGTACGCCGGTAAAATCCTGCATCAACACTCTGGCTGGACGGTAGGCAATTTCGCGGCCGGCGTGGGCATTTTTCAGCCATCCCGCCAGCGCATGAATATCTTCTTCGGTGACCGAATTGCCATCCTGCCAGCGCAGCAGGTTTTCGAGCAGAACTTTGAGCGACTTAGGCAGACGGGTGATATCGCCCAGTGATTTGGCAGCAAGCGGCAGGCTGTAGTAGTGGTAAGTTTTATCTTTGGCCTGCAACGTGTCCTTACTGGCTTCTCGTAGGGTTGACGACATAGCTCCTCCTTAATAACAGGGTTGCGATGCCCTGATTCTCTTCAGGGTGAATATTAAAGATAACACAAACATCGCGTAACGATTTGATAACAACCCAAATTGATAAAAGAGGAGAAAACGTGTGGCAAAGCAAAAGAAAACCCCGCCGCAGCGGGGTCAGGGATCAGTGAGTAACGATCCAGAGGAGTTCAGCCCAGAAGAGCATCGACAGAGAAAATGCGCCCATCCAGGACCAGTATTTCGTATTTGTAGTGATCATAGGCTACACCCTTAACAGTTATTACTTTATGTTGAGATAACTCAACCTGTTATTGCTGTGGTGTAATAAAAGCCGTTATATTCATTAATATATTGGGGAACAAGAATGATGATAATTATTGTTTCTGCTGATCATCTTCAGCAAACATCTCTATAAAGGCTTGCTGTTGCGGTGTTAGTTTCCAGCTATGGGGTATAACGACGGAACAATCCCGTTTCGTTTCCGTTGCATTGTCATTCTGCTGACATAATGGTGACGGCTCCTGATGTTGCTCCTGAACGACCATAGTTATCCCCACACTTTCCAAATCAGCAGTGCGACAACCACCCAAAAGAGCGCAGAACCAAGAAATACCGCAAGCCAAGCTTTGCGTTTTAATTCAGGGTCCCGGCGGGGGTCCTGATTTCCAGAAGGCATTGCTAACCTCATATAATCGCCATCACTTATCAGAAAGATGCTAAACGATTGGTATAATTAATCAAATGATAGGACAAATCCTAATGAAACTTTAGTCAAAAATCCAGCGAATTTACGAATCGTTTCCAGTGAATAATTCAATCTTTTGACCTGAAATAGATATTTGAAGAGTGGAGTTTGCAACGCGGATAAATAGACACTACTTTATGCTCGATTTGCCATAAAAATTTTGTGGATATTTATATTGTGAGCGACTAACAAATAAAAAGGAATAGAGAATATATTCCGGCACCTTTGTCACATAAAAAGATGCCGGAAATAACGTGGGTAATTATTTTTCTGGCAATTTGATATCTTTGAACATGACTTCAATTTCTTCATTGGAACGCAGTGCAACGGCGGCATCAACGACGTCTCGCGTTAAATGCGGCGCAAAACGCTGAATGAAATCATACATATAGCTGCGTAAAAACGTACTACGGCGAAAACCAATTTTAGTTGTGCTGTGGCTGAAGATATCATGTGCATCGACACGCACCAGATCGGGGTCTGAAACCGGATCGACCGCCATGCTGGCAATGACCCCTACTCCCAGCCCAAGACGAACGTAGGTTTTAATGACGTCAGCATCAGTTGCTGTGAAGACAATACGCGGTGTCAGCCCTGCGCGGTTAAACGCTGTGTCCAGTTCGGAACGGCCGGTAAAGCCGAAGGTATAGGTTACTAGCGGATACTGCGCCAGTTCTTCAATCGTGATTTCCTTTTTGCCCGCCAGAGGATGATCCGGGGTTACCACAATGGCCCGGTTCCAGTGGTAGCACGGCAACATCACTAAATCTTCATATAAATGCAGGGCTTCCGTGGCAATTGCGAAATCAGCATTACCTTTAGAGACTGCATCAGCAATTTGTGTCGGCGAGCCCTGATGCATATGCAAAGAAACTCGAGGATAACGCTCGATAAAGCCTTTAATGACATTTGGCAGCGCATAACGTGCCTGAGTATGGGTAGTGGCAATATACAGCGAACCTTTATCAGGCCAGGTGTGTTCACCGGCTACCGATTTAATGGCGTCGACCTTTGACAACACTTCACGAGCAATACGGATAATTTCCTGCCCTGCGGGGGTTACCTGCGTCAGGTGCTTACCGCTACGGGAAAAAATTTGAATGCCAAGTTCATCTTCCAACATTCTGACTTGCTTACTGATCCCGGGTTGTGATGTGTAAAGTCCTTCAGCCGTTGAGGAGACATTCAGGTTATGATTGACTACCTCAACAATATAGCGAAGTTGTTGTAATTTCATGTTAAACCATCCAATTAGACGCCATCAGAACATCGTTTTTTCGCCACACCTGGCGGGTGACTAATACGATTTAATAATAAAAAAAGTGATAACTATAACCACTATATCATTTATAGCTTTAGTGTATAGGTATGTAGAAAAAATAATATGCAATGAAAAAGGGCCGCTTTTGCGACCCTTTGTTTATAAAAACCTGACAGACTTAAAGGTTATTTTTTCCCTTCAACCCATTTGCCATCAACATAAAATGCTGACCAGCCAGTTGCCTTTCCGTCTTTTTCCGAAGAGACATATTGCTGTTTAGTTTTGCGGCTAAAGCGAACCATTGTCTTATTACCGTCTGGATCTTGCTGCGGAGCCTCCGCCAGATAACGCAGTTTTTCCGGTAGACGGTCGCGGAAGCGATAAAGCTCTTCCACCAGCGGCGCACGCGTTTCACGAGATTTCGGGAAGGTGTTGGCAGCCAGGAACACTCCAGCAGCGCCGTCACGGAGCACGAAATAAGCATCCGATTTTTCGCACGCTAATTCTGGCAGCGGAACCGGATCTTCTTTCGGTGGCGCCACTTCTCCGTTACGTAAAATCTTACGCGTGTTTTTACACTCTTCGTTGGTGCAGGCCATGTATTTACCGAAACGCCCCATTTTCAGGTGCATTTCAGAGCCACATTTTTCACACTCAACGATCGGGCCGTCATAACCTTTAATGCGGAATTCGCCCTCTTCGATCTCGTAACCATCGCAGGTTGGGTTATTACCACAAACATGCAACTTACGTTTTGGATCGATGAGATAGCTGTCCATCGCCGTGCCGCATTTCGGGCAACGACGTTTGGCGCGCAGGGCGTTAGTTTCAGCGTCTTCGCCTTCCAGTACGTTCAGTACTTCGTTTTCCGGCACCAGGTTAATGGTGGTTTTGCAACGCTCTTTCGGCGGCAGCGCATAGCCAGAACAGCCAAGGAATACCCCGGTGCTCGCTGTACGAATACCCATTTTGCGGCCACAGGTAGGGCAATCAATGCTGGTCAAAACCATCTGGTTTGGACGCATACCGCCCTCTTCCGGATCTTTTTCCGCTTTATCAAGCTGCTGGGTGAAATCCGAGAAGAAGTGATCCAGTACGGCTTTCCATTCCGCTTCGTGATTTGCCACCTGGTCGAGGCTGTTTTCCATCTGCGCGGTGAAGTCGTAATTCATTAATTCGCGGAAATTTTCTTCCAGACGATCGGTTACGATTTCACCCATTTTTTCCGCATAGAATCGACGGTTTTCCACACGCACATAGCCGCGATCCTGGATGGTCGAAATAATCGACGCATAGGTAGACGGACGACCAATACCGCGTTTTTCCAGTTCTTTAACCAGCGAGGCTTCGCTGAAACGGGCTGGCGGCTTGGTAAAGTGCTGTGCCGGAGTCAGTTCAACAAGCGACAGAGAGTCGCCTTTATCGACTGCCGGTAAAATACGATCTTCATCGCCTTTACGCAGCGCAGGCATTACTTTCGTCCAGCCATCAAAGCGCAGAATACGTCCGCGTGCTTTCAGGCGGAAATCGCCTGCACCGACGGTCAGCGTGGTGGAATCATATTTCGCCGGGGTCATTTGACAGGCAACAAACTGACGCCAGATTAACTGGTAAAGTTTCTGTGCGTCCGCTTCCATATCCTTCAGCGATTCCGCCATCACATTGACGTCAGAAGGACGAATTGCTTCGTGCGCTTCTTGTGAGTTTTCTTTGCTGGCGTACTGATTCGGACTTTCCGGCAGATATTTATTACCAAAATTATCGCTGATATAACCGCGAACCATATTTACCGCGTCCTGACTCAGGTTAGTGGAGTCAGTACGCATGTAAGTGATATAGCCTGCTTCATACAGACGCTGCGCCATCATCATGGTCTTTTTCACGCCAAAACCAAGACGGGTGCTGGCAGCCTGTTGCAGCGTAGAGGTAATAAAAGGAGCGCCAGGTTTACTGGTGGTCGGTTTGTCTTCACGTTCCAGCACGCTATAGCGCGCTTTTTCCAGCAGACTTACCGCAGCCTGAGTTTGTTCTTTATTGACCGGGCGGAACGGTTTGTCATTCTGATGAGTCACCTGCAAAGCCAATGCCTCGCCGGATGGCGTGGTCGTGCTGGCATCCACTTCCCAGAACTCTTCCGGTACGAACGCTTTAATTTCACGCTCACGTTCAACCACCAGGCGGACCGCTACCGACTGCACACGCCCGGCAGACAGACCACGAGCAATTTTTTTCCACAGCAGCGGAGAAACCATATACCCCACCACGCGGTCCATAAAGCGACGCGCCTGCTGGGCATTAACACGATCGATATTCAGCTCACTTGGCTTGTTAAATGCCTGACGAATCGCGTTTTTCGTAATTTCGTTAAATACCACTCGGCTATAGCGCGCATCATCACCACCAATCACTTCCCGCAGGTGCCATGCAATGGCTTCCCCTTCGCGGTCAAGGTCGGTTGCGAGATAGATGTGGTCGGCTTTTTCAGCCAGTTGTTTCAGTTCAGAGACGACCTTCTCTTTACCTGGCAACACTTCATAGTGCGCCTCCCAATTGTGCCACGGGTCAACCCCCATACGGTTGACGAGAGCGCCACGTTCATCCTTTTTAGGCTTTTTAGCCGTCTTGGTGGAGGTAGAGTCGGCACTCTTTTTGGCTGCTGAGCCACTGGTCGGCAAATCGCGGATGTGACCGACGCTGGATTTCACCACGTAGTCACTACCCAGATACTTGTTGATCGTTTTGGCTTTTGCCGGGGACTCAACGATGACAAGAGCTTTACCCATATTCACCTTACCTAATTTGATTCTTCCAGGAATGCGTCGCACATTGATAAACCTTCCACTGGCAACGAGTTACCGATATGGACTCGCTCTCTGCGGATATCAACCCCTTGTCGTGACTCTGTTCACGATAATTCAGGTGACTGAGTTAACAGGTCTGGCCTACAGGCGCTATAGCACGACGTAATTTTGGTCGAATGTCAAGCAAATCTATTGCCAGATTGACGAAAGCGTCACACTGTACCTGATAAAATCCGTTACGCAACTTTATTAGCATGCAAAATCCAAAGTTGCCAGTAAGGCGCTCTTGCCGTCAGCGTGGTATATTTGTCTGCAAGCCATGCCTGGCGTAGACTAATGTCCTTGTTTAAGGAGTAAATAATGAACAAAGAGACACAACCCATCGACCGCGAAACGCTGTTGAAAGAGGCTAACAAAATCATACGTGAGCATGAGGATACGCTCGCAGGGATTGAAGCCACCGGCGTCACGCAGCGTAATGGCGTGCTGGTGTTTAGCGGCGATTATTTTTTAGATGAACAAGGATTGCCGACAGCGAAAAGCACCGCGGTGTTTAATATGTTCAAACACCTGGCCCATGTGCTCTCGGAAAAATACCATCTGGTCGATTAAAGCAAAACGCGAGGTTTTACCCTCGCGTTCATCTTTTACATCAACGGCTTTTGCCCGCGTTGCCACCAGCGTAGCAACAATCGGTCGGCGCTCTCTGCCGCGCTGCCAGTGAATCGATCGATCAACCGTTTACGCTGCATATAGCGTACATTGACCACTTCACGACCTTCCATCAGGCTAAGGATCACTTCATCACTGGTGTTGATTTCGTCAACCAGGCCTTTCTCCACCGCCTGTTGTCCGTACCAGTGTTCACCGGTTGCCACCATTTCAATGTCCAGAGACGGACGCATACGCTTCACAAAATCTTTAAATAACTGATGCGTTTCGTTCAGTTCTTCGCGGAATTTCTCGCGCCCTTCTTCGGTGTTTTCACCCAGCACTGTCAGCGTGCGCTTATACTGCCCGGCAGTGTGCAGTTCGATATCAATATCTTTGCTTTTCAGGAAGCGGTTAAAGTTGGGCATTTGCGCCACAACACCAATAGAGCCAACGATTGCAAACGGCGCTGAAACAATTTTATCCGCCACACAGGCCATCATGTAACCGCCGCTGGCAGCCACTTTGTCTACCGTAACGGTTAAAGGAATATTTTTATCACGCAGGCGCTGCAACTGTGAAGCCGCCAGACCGTAACCATGTACCATGCCTCCGGGGCTTTCCAGACGCAGAACGACCTGATCCTGCGGTTTAAATGCCGCGAGTACCGCAGTAACCTCTTCACGTAGCGCGTTCACTTCATGGGCGTCCATGCTGCCCTTGAAATCCAGCACCCAGACTCGTGGCTTGCTTTCGGCTGCCACCTCGCCCAGTTTGGCTTTTGCTTTCGCTGCCTTCGCTTCTTGCTTGTGCTTTTTCTTCTGCGCTTTGTGCCACTGTTTTTGCTGATGTGGATCCATCAGCGCCGCAGCCAGTTCTTCTTTCATCTCCTTATACTGTTCGCTGAGATTGTTGACTCGTAACTCGCCACGCTGGCGTTTATTACGTTGAGCAACATTGACAATAATGGCGGCAATAGCCGCAATCGCCACCACAACGGTGACGATTTTCGCCAAAAACAAACCATATTCAGACAACAATTCCACGAGTCCCACCTTGGTTAAACAACGCTTTGGCTCACAGTTTACAACAGGCATGTTAAGCCGTCTCGCAGAGATGTTATTGCGGCGAAAGTATGACAAAGTATTCATTTTACGGCGTTATCGCCCCAGGCTGATTGAAATGCCCTCCTGTTTCAGGCATAAAACCCCAAAGTCATAAAGTACACTGGCAGCGCGACTGTTGATGTCGTCGGGGAGTAGCCATGCATTACCAACCAAAACAAGATTTACTCAATGATCGTATTATCCTGGTGACAGGCGCCAGCGACGGCATTGGTCGTGAAGCCGCTTTAACTTATGCGCGCTATGGCGCGACGGTCATTCTGCTGAGCCGGAACGAAGAAAAATTACGTCAGGTGGCCCAGAGCATGTTCGAAGAGACAGGACGCCAGCCGCAATGGTTTCTTCTCGATTTGCTGACCTGTACGTCCGAAGACTGCCAACAACTGGCACAGCGTATTGCTGTTAATTACCCGCGTCTGGACGGCGTGCTGCATAACGCCGGATTGCTCGGCGATGTTTGCCCAATGCGCGAGCAAAATCCGCAGGTCTGGCAGGACGTCATGCAGGTCAACGTTAATGCCACCTTTATGCTCACCCAGGCACTGCTTCCTTTATTACTCAAATCGGACGCCGGTTCGCTGGTCTTTACCTCATCAAGCGTTGGGCGTCAGGGGCGTGCCAACTGGGGCGCATATGCGGTGTCGAAATTTGCCACCGAAGGAATGATGCAAGTGCTGGCCGATGAATATCAGCAGCGCCTGCGCGTCAACTGCATTAACCCCGGCGGTACACGTACTGCAATGCGTGCCAGTGCTTTCCCCACCGAAGATCCACAGAAACTCAAAACACCCGCCGATATCATGCCACTCTATTTATGGCTGATGGGCGATGACAGCCGCCGTAAAACCGGCATGACCTTTGACGCCCAACCGGGCCGCAAACCAGGAATTTCCCAATGAGTGATGAACGCTACCAACAGCGTCAGCAGCGTGTTAAAGAGAAAGTTGATGCTCGCGTGGCGCAAGCGCAGGATGAGCGTGGCATTGTCATCGTCTTTACCGGCAATGGAAAAGGCAAAACCACCGCGGCATTTGGTACCGCAACTCGCGCGGTTGGCCATGGCAAAAAAGTGGGGGTCGTGCAGTTTATTAAAGGTACCTGGCCTAACGGCGAGCGCAATTTGCTGGAGCCACATGGCGTTGAGTTTCAGGTGATGGCAACGGGCTTTACCTGGGATACGCAAAATCGCGAGTCTGATACCGCCGCCTGCCGTGAAGTCTGGCAACATGCAAAGCGGATGCTGGCAGATCCCTCAGTGGATATGGTTTTGCTCGATGAGCTGACTTATATGGTGGCGTATGACTATTTGCCACTTGAAGAAGTGGTGCAGGCGTTAAATGAACGTCCAGATCAGCAGACGGTGATTATCACGGGTCGTGGTTGTCATCGGGATATTCTTGAACTGGCGGATACGGTAAGTGAGTTACGCCCCGTGAAACATGCGTTTGATGCTGGCGTAAAAGCGCAGATAGGGATCGATTACTAAGTGAAAGCACCTCAAAAGAAACCTCTTGAGGTGCTTTAATCATAATTATATTCAAGCGGCAATAGCAAAATTCAGAATGCGTGTAATCTCATTAAAATGTCTCTGATATGTTCCATGATTCTCAGCGTCAACATCTTCAATAAATAATATCAATTCAGTAATTAACGCATTAGCATTGTCATAATTTATCTCGGCTAACTCTGGCGAAGTTTCAGTACCATAGTTAATCGTCAGGTTGTTCATAACTGTGAGGATATGGATAAAATATTTATGACAAACATTGCATGTGGTTTTATTGCCCAGGGTATTATACAGCATATCAAGTAATGCCAGTATCCTACGATTTTGCACATCGTTCATAAAAAGCCTCCTATAACATTATTCCGCTGGCAATAAGTAATTTTGCCAGCCCCTCAGACGCCTTTAACCCACTAATGACCTGTGCGCGTAATATCTCATTTAACCTTTTTTGTTCAGCTGCCGTGCGTGTTTTATTAACGTATAAGCTTTTCAGATAATCACCCTTATCTATAAAGGCATTTAAAGCCTCAATCGCAGGCATGGCAGGTGCCGATGCCTGTAGTCTGGTTTCATTCACATTGATTACTGAACTTAGAAACTCTTTCCTGTTTTTCAGCGTGTTAAACTCTGTATTCTTAGAGTTTTTAGATGCCGTATTATAATAGAACATATTATCATGCACATTCGCAAAGGTATAATTTTCAATCTTGTTGCTTTTTGTATAAATATCATTACGCAAAACTGTCATGTTCTTTATAAGTCTTACCCAGTTTTCATCTACCGTTTTACCTATTTTCCCAGAATTGACTTTTATTATATATAACTCATTGAAATAATTTACTAAATATTTAACCGCCGCTGCAGACTGAGCTAAATCTTTGCTATATGAAACACCAAGTAGCGTTTGTGCGTTGTTTGCGTGATCCAGAGCCTGTTTAAGTAATGCCACTTGCTGACTTTCCGTTGTTGCCATATCCTCAGTCAGAAGTTCTACATAAGCGCTCATGCTATTAATGACTTCCATTGAAGCCAGTAATTTTTCTTTCTCGAAAGGGACTAATTGTACTTGTTTTGTATTTGGCCCTGGACGCTGGCATAATTTCCCTCCATTACCATCACCGCCTATATCTATGGCATAATCAGGTCGCAGGGCACAATCCGGATTAGTTGCATAGAAATTAACAAGGAAGTTTTCACGAGAAGCATAATATTGTTTAAAGAAACTTGCATTCGCTGCCACCGCTTTGTTACCCACAGTAATAACAGTTTCAGCTTGTTCGTTTTTCAATGCTTCAGTTGCACAACCTGAAAGCATTAACAGCGATAGAAATATTCCACTATATCTAATCATAACCCACCTCTTGACGTTGAGTTTATCTCAGATAATTAAATAGTAATGTGGCTATTTCCGGGCATTATTCATAAGCAAGTATGAAATTAAATTAAAATACTGCGACTATTTATCATGCTTCAAATGAAGAAAAGGCCCCGCAGGGCCTTTATTTTATACTCATCTTAAATTAACCGTTATTATTACGTCCGCCAGAACGACGACCGCCGCTCACCTGGCTATGACGTTTCACCGCACGTCGAATTTGATTTGCCTTCATGCGACGACGATCTTTTTCTACAGCGACTTTAGAGCTGGTTTCTGGCGGTAGATCCACCAGTTCGCGCAGATAGTTAGTCTGGGCGAGATCCAGCTCCGTCCAGCCGCCACGTGGCAGACCTTTCGGCAGTGGAATATCACCGTAACGCACACGGATCAGGCGACTTACCTGCACGCCAACCGCTTCCCACAGACGACGAACTTCACGGTTACGGCCTTCGGTCAGAGTAACGTTGTACCACTGGTTGATCCCTTCACCGCCGCTGAACTTGATGGTTTTAAAGGCTGCCGGACCATCTTCCAGCTGCACACCACGGCTTAAATCACGCAGTTTCGCGTCGTCAACCTGACCAAATACACGCACGGCATATTCACGTTCAACTTCACGGCTTGGATGCATTAAACGGTTTGCCAGTTCACCATCGGTGGTGAACAGCAACAGACCACAGGTGTTAACGTCCAGACGACCCACGGCAATCCAGCGTGCGCCACGCAGCTTCGGCAGACGGTCAAACACCGTTGGGCGCCCTTCCGGATCGTTACGGGTACACAACTCACCTTCTGGTTTGTAATAGGCCAGAACGCGACAAATTTGTTCAGCGGACTCACGTACCGAAATCAGGTGACCATCGATACGGATTTTCAGCCCAGGGGTAACTTCAACGCGATCGCCGAGTTTGGCAATTTTGCCATCAACACTCACACGACCGGCTTCAATAATAGATTCGATTTCACGGCGAGAACCGTGGCCGGCACGCGCCAGCACTTTCTGTAACTTTTCGCTCATTGAGCTTCCTTTTGGTGTCGCCTTCCCAGGCGTCTGGTATGCTTTTGTGCAACAATGAGTCAGAACTTACATCTGACTCACTGATAGTAAAGTCTGTTTGAACTCTTCAGGCCGTAGCTGGCCTGCCTTTGAGGCGGAACATCATACACGATCTTTATGGTTAAAGCTTGTTTCGATTAACATCGGCTTTATTACCAACCACCACCAGCGCCAGAACCACCACCGGAATAGCTCCGCCCCAACAAACTGGTATAGGCCCCGCAACTCAGGTGCGTCTGTAATGAGAATAAAACGCCGTTACGGGCAATCTCTGGAGCGCGAATCGCCGAAGAAAGCGAAGGGGCAATGCGTAACGCCCATTCCCTCCCCAAATTTGCCGATATAGCCCAACCTAACAACGCGTAATCCAGCTTCCGTGTTTCCCCTTTCCGCCGCCGCCCACTGTGCGTTGCCGCCTCTTTACGCGCAAGATAGTTAACGATAGCTTCACCGTGGGCATAACGTTGCTGCCCAGTTTGGGTAAACTTTGGCAGAAAAATATACCCCATGCCAGTGAGATAAGCGGTCAGGAAAACAGCGCTAAAATAACCCGCCGGCATGTACCAGTAAAAGAATACATCTCCGACATTGATATAGAGAGAATAGAAGGCCACGCCTGAACAAATCAGTGGTAAAAACAAAGTGATGATTACACGATTAACGCAAGGCTTGTCATCATCGCGGGCAAACAAAAGCTCAAGGGAACAAAATAAAAAAGGAAGAAGCCAGCAGACCATAATAAACATATCGCCCACCAGACTCATTCCTGCCCAACCTACCGGACTCAGGTTACCGTAGAGAATGACCGCCAATATCGCCATTCCGCCCCATTGCAAAAACGCATCAGGTCGGTAAAACGAAGACTTTTTACGCGGCAGATAAAATTTCTGCATCCGTAAAAATGCTCTGCGTAAGACTCTGTTGCGCCTCCCCGTAAGAACGACCTTATCGCCTTTACGAAATAGCGCTTCCAGTAATAACTGTTCGGTGGGCAGTAATACCGCATTATTTCTGGTCGCGCCTTCATTAACACGAATCAGGGTTTGCTGATTTTTGTCATACTGATCTTCCAGATGAATTTTTCCTTTCACAATCAGATTTACGATATCGGCACAAAAACCTTTATCGTCGTAAACCAGTTTCGCATCGAGACGTAACATGCCGGGCGTATAATCTGGCGGAATGACATCGGTTTCAATCACATCTACCGGCGTAAATTGCGGCCTGCGCTTCCAGAGATATAACCATCCACACGCCAGGAGCAAACACGGTAACCAAATGATAAGAGACGATGTTGAGGGCCAAAAAAGATGGCTAAAGATATTCGCCGTGTGTTGTGCCGGGGCATTATCCAGCAAGGCATGAGGCCAGCGGTAGAGAACCGTGAAATCTTCACGATAAAACGGATCGCGAGATTCAATTTTTCCGTCCTCAAGGATGCGCCCATTTCGATATGTGTCGCCCTCTTCTCCAGTAAAGAGATCGATTTCGCTAAATGGATTACCCGCAATATTAGAGAACTGGAGAGAAAATCGGGTCTTATAAATTTCAAACGGCCAGTTGTTACCGGTCACGTTCCAGATTAGCAGGTCAGAGTCACCATCGCGTAGAAAAGCATTTTTAACCTGATAATGAATTTGATAATGATAGTCGCCTTGAGGCAAGAAACGTTGTTTATCGCCCACGACAATACTCATTAACCCGATATGCCAGTCAAGATGCCAGAGTTCAGGAACGCCATCACGGGTGACGCTAATAATGCGATAGTTCAGCAGCGCCGCGTCACCATTAGGCTGCATCCATAGTCGGGGTAAATCACGATAAAACCCGTGCTTAATCTGCTGATTTCGCGCCTGAAAATGAATGTTCTCTTTGATGTCGAGCACCCCATCCGGTTGCAGAGTGGCTTCAACATCAAAGAGCGAGATCCCTTCTTCATATGAAGGGATCTCCGTGTTTTTCGCATAACTCAACGAAGAGAAAAAAAGCCCAACTATCAACAGCAAAATGCAGCGATATATCCCTGCCATAATCTTCCATCCGTGGAACGCAATTTTTTATAAGAAAGGCTTCACATCACCCACGCCTTCACGCACCACGACCGGCGTATCATCGGTAAGATCAATGACCGTTGTCGGTTTCTGCCCGAGATAGCCGCCGTGGATAATCAAATCCACCTGTTTTTCCAGACGGTCTTTAATTTCTTCCGGATCGGATTCGGTAAATTCGCTGCCCGGTAGCATCAGCGATGTGGAAAGCATCGGTTCGCCCAATACTTCAAGCAACGCCTGCGCAATCGGGTTAGAAGGCACACGCATCCCAATGGTTTTGCGTTTTTCCTGCAACAGACGGCGTGGCACTTCCTTCGTCCCCTTCAGGATGAAGGTATAGTTGCCCGGCGTGTTGTTTTTCATTAAACGAAACGCAACGTTATCCACGAATGAATAGGTCGAAAGTTCAGAAAGATCGCGACACATCAGGGTAAAGTTGTGACCGTCCGGCAGCTGGCGAATACGACAAATACGCTCCATCGCGTTTTTATCTTCAATTTTACAGCCGAGTGCGTAGCCGGAATCGGTTGGATAAACAATCACCCCGCCTTTACGCACGATCTCCACCGCCTGGTTGATCAGACGTTGCTGCGGGTTATCAGGATGAATATAAAAAAACTGGCTCATAATTCCCTCTCTGTGGTGTTCTGCGGCTGTTCCCATAGCTGCCAGACGCCTTCAACGCCAGCGGGCAGCCAGAGTTTACGACCCAGTTCGATCCACGGGCATGGCTGATGAAAATCAGATCCTTGTGATGCCCATAAATGATGCTGGCGGGCAAGTGTCGCCAGCTGGGTACGTTCATTGGGCGATTGCTGGCACTGCGCGACTTCCATCGCGTCGCCGTGGTGTTCGGCAAAATGCGCAACCAATCTTTTCAGCCATTTAGCACTAAGATTGTACCGCCCAGGATGAGCAAGCACCGCCTTACCGCCAGAATGATGAATGACATCAATAGCTTGTTCTATTGTACACCACTGTGGCGGAACGTATCCGGTTTTCCCGCGCGCCAGATACTTTTTAAAGACATCCGCCATTGAACTGGCTTTGCCGCACTCCACCAGGAAACGAGCAAAATGACCGCGCGTCACCGCACCGCCCTGCGCCAGTCGTTGCGCGCCTTCCAGCGCCCCCGGTATTTGCGCTTTTTCAAGTCTTTCGGCAATTAGCTGCGCCCGCTGATTGCGCCGTTCTGTCTGCTGCGCGAGGAACTCACACATTAGCGGATGAGTAATATCAATATTCAGCCCGACAATATGAATTTCATGATTTTCCCAGACCGTGGAAATTTCCACGCCGGGAATAAGATTCAGCGCCAGTCCCGAACGTGAAATTTCCTCTCTTGCTGGCGCGATTGCAGCTGTGGTGTCATGGTCGGTGATCGCCAGAGTGCCGACGCGCATCTCGACCGCACGGTGCACCAACGCCTCTGGCGTCAGGCAGCCATCGGAAGCTGTGGTATGGCTGTGCAGGTCGTAAATCACTGCGTAATTCGTGTCGCTCAAGGCGCACTCCCGTTTTGGATAATGTTTTTGGCGCCGACATCATAACGGTTCTGGCAAATATTCTGAAATGAGCTGTTGACAATTAACCATCGAACTAGTTAACTAGTACGCAAGTTCACGTAAAAAGGGTATCGACAATGAAAGCGATTTTCGTACTGAAAGGTTGGTGGCGCACTTCCTGAAACGGGCAGTGTATTCACCATGCGTAAAGCAATCAGATACCCAGCCCGCCTTATAAGCGGGCTTTTTTTTGAACAAAATTAGAGAATAACAATGCAAACACAAAAACCGACTCTCGAATTGTTAACCTGCGAAGGCGCTTATCGCGATAATCCCACCGCGCTTTTTCACCAGTTGTGTGGGGATCGTCCAGCAACGCTGCTGCTGGAATCCGCAGATATCGACAGCAAAGATGATTTAAAAAGCCTGCTGCTGGTAGACAGTGCGCTGCGCATTACAGCTTTAGGTGACACTGTCACAATTCAGGCGCTTTCCGGCAATGGCGAAGCCCTGCTGACACTACTGGATAACGCCCTGCCTGCGGGTGTGGAAAATGAACAATCACCAAACTGCCGTGTGCTGCGCTTCCCCCCTGTCAGTCCACTGCTGGATGAAGACGCCCGCTTATGCTCCCTTTCGGTTTTTGACGCTTTCCGCTTATTACAGAATCTGTTGAATGTACCGAAGGAAGAACGAGAAGCAATGTTCTTCGGCGGGCTGTTCTCTTATGACCTTGTGGCGGGATTTGAAGATTTACCGCAATTGTCAGCGGAAAATAACTGCCCTGATTTCTGTTTTTATCTCGCTGAAACGCTGATGGTGATTGACCATCAGAAAAAAAGCACCCGCATTCAGGCAAGCCTGTTTGCTCCCAATGAAGAAGAAAAACAGCGTCTCACTACGCGCCTGCACGAGTTGCGCCAGCGACTGACCGAAGACGCGCCGCCGCTGCCGGTGGTTTCCGTGCCGCATATGCGTTGTGAATGTAACCAGAGCGATGAAGAGTTCGGTGGCGTAGTGCGTTTGTTGCAAAAAGCGATTCGCGCCGGAGAAATTTTCCAGGTGGTGCCATCTCGCCGTTTCTCTCTGCCCTGCCCGTCACCGCTGGCGGCCTATTACGTGCTGAAAAAGAGTAATCCCAGCCCGTACATGTTTTTTATGCAGGATAATGATTTCACCCTGTTTGGCGCGTCGCCGGAAAGCTCGCTCAAGTATGACGCCACCAACCGCCAGATTGAGATCTACCCAATTGCCGGAACACGTCCACGCGGTCGTCGTGCCGATGGTTCACTGGACAGAGACCTCGACAGCCGCATCGAACTGGAAATGCGTACCGATCATAAAGAGCTTTCTGAACATCTGATGCTGGTGGATCTCGCCCGTAATGATCTGGCACGCATTTGTACCCCCGGCAGCCGCTACGTCGCCGATCTCACCAAAGTTGACCGTTACTCTTACGTGATGCACCTGGTCTCCCGCGTGGTCGGTGAGCTGCGCCACGATCTCGACGCCCTGCACGCTTATCGCGCCTGTATGAATATGGGGACGTTAAGCGGTGCGCCGAAAGTACGCGCTATGCAGTTAATTGCCGAAGCGGAAGGTCGTCGACGCGGCAGCTACGGCGGCGCAGTAGGTTATTTCACCGCGCATGGCGATCTCGACACCTGCATTGTGATCCGCTCGGCGCTGGTAGAGAACGGAGTCGCCACCGTGCAGGCCGGTGCTGGCGTGGTACTTGATTCTGTTCCGCAGTCGGAAGCCGACGAAACCCGTAATAAAGCCCGCGCTGTACTGCGCGCTATTGCCACCGCGCATCATGCACAGGAGACATTCTGATGGCTGACATTCTGCTGCTCGATAATATCGACTCTTTTACTTACAACCTGGCAGATCAGTTGCGCAGCAATGGTCATAACGTGGTGATTTACCGCAACCATATTCCAGCGCAGACCTTAATTGAACGCCTGGCGACGATGAGCAATCCGGTACTGATGCTTTCTCCTGGCCCCGGTGTGCCAAGCGAAGCCGGTTGTATGCCGGAACTCCTCACCCGCCTGCGCGGTAAGCTGCCAATCATTGGCATTTGCCTCGGACATCAGGCGATTGTCGAAGCTTACGGGGGCTATGTCGGTCAGGCGGGCGAAATTCTTCACGGTAAAGCGTCGAGCATTGAACATGACGGTCAGGCGATGTTTGCCGGATTAACAAACCCGCTGCCGGTGGCGCGTTATCACTCGCTGGTTGGCAGTAACATTCCGGCAGGTTTAACCATCAACGCCCATTTTAATGGCATGGTGATGGCGGTGCGTCACGATGCGGATCGCGTTTGTGGGTTCCAGTTCCATCCGGAATCCATTCTTACCACTCAGGGCGCTCGCCTGCTGGAACAAACGCTGGCCTGGGCGCAGCAGAAACTAGAGCCAACCAACACGCTGCAACCGATTCTGGAAAAACTGTATCAGGCACAGACGCTTAGCCAACAAGAAAGCCACCAGCTTTTTTCAGCGGTGGTGCGTGGCGAGCTGAAGCCAGAACAGCTCGCGGCGGCGCTGGTGAGCATGAAAATTCGCGGCGAGCACCCGAACGAAATCGCCGGAGCAGCAACTGCGCTACTGGAAAACGCCGCGCCGTTCCCGCGCCCTGATTATCTGTTTGCCGATATCGTCGGCACCGGCGGTGACGGCAGCAACAGTATCAATATTTCGACCGCCAGTGCGTTTGTCGCCGCGACCTGTGGGCTGAAAGTGGCGAAACACGGTAACCGCAGCGTCTTCAGTAAATCTGGCTCGTCGGATCTGCTGGCGGCGTTCGGTATTAATCTTGATATGAATGCCGATAAATCGCGCCAGGCGCTGGATGAATTAGGCGTCTGTTTCCTCTTTGCGCCGAAATATCACACCGGATTTCGCCACGCGATGCCGGTTCGCCAGCAACTGAAAACTCGCACCCTGTTCAACGTGCTGGGGCCATTGATTAACCCAGCGCATCCTCCGCTGGCGTTAATTGGTGTCTACAGCCCGGAACTGGTGCTGCCAATTGCCGAAACCTTGCGCGTGCTGGGGTATCAACGTGCAGCGGTGGTGCACAGCGGTGGAATGGATGAAGTGTCCTTACACGCTCCGACCATTGTTGCCGAGCTGCACGATGGTGAAATTAAAAGCTATCAACTGACCGCTGAAGATTTTGGCCTGACGCCCTACCACCAGGAGCAACTGGCTGGCGGAACACCGGAAGAAAACCGTGACATTTTAACACGCTTGTTACAAGGTAAAGGCGACGCCGCCCATGAAGCAGCCGTCGCGGCGAATGTCGCCATGTTAATGCGCCTGCATGGCCATGAAGATCTGCAAGCCAATGCGCAAACCGTTCTTGAGGTACTGCGCAGTGGTTCCGCTTACGACAGAGTCACCGCACTGGCGGCACGAGGGTAAATGATGCAAACCGTTTTAGCGAAAATCGTCGCAGACAAGGCGATTTGGGTAGAAGCCCGCAAACAGCAGCAACCGCTGGCCAGTTTTCAGAATGAGGTTCAGCCGAGCACGCGACATTTTTATGATGCGCTACAGGGTGCACGCACGGCGTTTATTCTGGAGTGCAAGAAAGCGTCGCCGTCGAAAGGCGTGATCCGTGATGATTTCGATCCGGCACGCATTGCCTCGATTTATAAGCATTACGCTTCGGCAATTTCGGTGCTGACTGATGAGAAATATTTTCAGGGGAGCTTTGATTTCCTCCCCATCGTCAGCCAAATCGCCCCGCAGCCTATTTTATGTAAAGACTTTATTATCGACCCTTACCAGATCTATCTGGCGCGCTATTACCAGGCCGATGCCTGCTTATTAATGCTGTCGGTTCTGGACGATGAACAATATCGCCAGCTTGCTGCTGTCGCCCACAGTCTGGAGATGGGTGTGCTGACCGAAGTCAGTAATGAAGAGGAACTGGAGCGCGCCATTGCATTGGGGGCAAAGGTCGTTGGCATCAACAACCGCGATCTGCGTGATTTGTCGATTGATCTCAACCGTACCCGCGAGCTTGCGCCGAAACTGGGGCACAACGTGACGGTAATCAGCGAATCCGGCATCAATACCTACGCTCAGGTGCGCGAGTTAAGCCACTTCGCTAACGGTTTTCTGATTGGTTCGGCGTTGATGGCCCATGACGATTTGAACGCCGCCGTGCGCCGGGTGTTGCTGGGTGAGAATAAAGTATGTGGCCTGACGCGTGGGCAAGATGCTAAAGCAGCTTATGACGCGGGCGCGATTTACGGTGGGTTGATTTTTGTTGCGACATCACCGCGTTGCGTCAGCGTTGAACAGGCGCAGGAAGTGATGGCTGCTGCACCGTTGCAGTATGTTGGCGTGTTCCGCAATCACGATATTGCCGATGTGGTGGACAAAACTAAGGTGTTATCGCTGGCAGCAGTGCAACTGCATGGTAATGAAGATCAGCAATATATCGACGCACTGCGTGACGTGCTGCCCGCTAACGTTGCCATCTGGAAAGCATTGAGCGTCGGTGAAACTCTTCCCGCGCGCGATTTTCAGCACGTCGATAAATATGTTTTCGACAACGGCCAGGGTGGAAGCGGGCAACGTTTCAACTGGTCACTGTTAAATGGTCAATCGCTTGGCAACGTCCTGCTGGCGGGTGGCTTAGGCGCAGATAACTGCGTGGAAGCGGCACAAACCGGCTGCGCCGGGCTTGATTTTAATTCTGCTGTAGAGTCGCAACCGGGCATTAAAGACGCACGCCTTTTGGCCTCGGTTTTCCAGACGCTGCGCGCATATTAAGGAAAGGAACAATGACAACATTACTTAACCCGTATTTTGGTGAGTTTGGCGGCATGTACGTGCCACAAATCCTGATGCCTGCTCTGCGCCAGCTGGAAGAAGCTTTTGTCAGCGCGCAAAAAGATCCTGAATTTCAGGCCCAGTTCAACGACCTGCTGAAAAACTATGCCGGGCGCCCAACCGCGCTGACCAAATGCCAGAACATTACAGCCGGGACGAACACCACGCTGTATCTGAAGCGCGAAGATTTATTGCACGGCGGCGCACATAAAACCAACCAGGTTCTGGGCCAGGCTTTGCTGGCGAAGCGGATGGGTAAAACCGAAATCATCGCCGAAACCGGAGCCGGTCAGCATGGTGTGGCGTCGGCCCTTGCCAGCGCCCTGCTCGGCCTGAAATGCCGTATTTATATGGGTGCCAAAGACGTTGAACGCCAGTCGCCTAACGTTTTTCGTATGCGCTTAATGGGTGCGGAAGTGATCCCGGTGCATAGCGGTTCCGCGACGCTGAAAGATGCCTGTAACGAGGCGCTGCGCGACTGGTCCGGTAGTTACGAAACCGCGCACTATATGCTGGGTACCGCAGCTGGCCCGCATCCTTATCCGACCATTGTGCGTGAGTTTCAGCGGATGATTGGCGAAGAAACGAAAGCACAGATTCTGGAAAGAGAAGGTCGCCTGCCGGATGCTGTTATCGCCTGTGTTGGCGGCGGTTCGAATGCCATCGGCATGTTTGCTGATTTCATCAACGAAACCAATGTCGGCCTGATTGGCGTGGAGCCAGGCGGTCACGGCATCGAAACCGGCGAACATGGCGCACCGTTGAAACATGGTCGCGTAGGCATCTATTTCGGCATGAAAGCACCGATGATGCAGACCGAAGACGGGCAAATTGAAGAATCTTACTCCATCTCTGCCGGACTGGATTTCCCGTCCGTTGGCCCACAACATGCGTATCTCAACAGCATCGGTCGCGCTGATTACGTGTCGATTACCGATGATGAAGCGCTGGAAGCCTTTAAAACGCTGTGCCTGCACGAAGGGATTATCCCGGCGCTGGAGTCCTCCCACGCCCTGGCCCATGCGCTGAAAATGATGCGCGAAAACCCAGAAAAAGAGCAGCTACTAGTGGTTAACCTTTCCGGTCGCGGCGATAAAGACATCTTCACCGTTCACGATATTTTGAAAGCACGAGGGGAAATCTGATGGAACGCTACGAATCTCTGTTTGCCCAGTTGAAGGAGCGCAAAGAAGGCGCATTTGTTCCTTTCGTCACCCTCGGTGATCCGGGCATTGAGCAGTCGCTGAAAATTATCGATACGTTGATCGAAGCAGGTGCTGATGCTTTGGAGCTAGGCATCCCCTTCTCCGACCCGCTGGCAGATGGCCCGACCATTCAAAACGCCACACTGCGTGCTTTTGCGGCAGGTGTGACCCCGGCACAATGTTTTGAGATGCTGGCACTGATTCGTCAAAAACATCCGACCATTCCTGTTGGCCTGCTAATGTACGCCAACCTGGTGTTTAACAAAGGCATTGATGAGTTTTACGCTCAATGTGAAAAAGTCGGCGTCGATTCGGTGCTGGTTGCCGACGTGCCAGTGGAAGAGTCTGCGCCCTTCCGCCAGGCCGCGTTGCGTCATAATGTCGCGCCGATCTTTATCTGCCCGCCGAATGCCGACGATGATTTGCTGCGCCAGATAGCCTCTTACGGTCGTGGTTACACCTATTTGCTGTCGCGTGCGGGCGTAACCGGAGCGGAAAACCGCGCGGCATTACCACTCAATCATCTGGTCACGAAGCTGAAAGAATACAATGCCGCGCCTCCATTGCAGGGCTTTGGCATTTCAGCACCGGAACAGGTAAAAGCAGCGATTGATGCAGGGGCCGCAGGCGCGATTTCTGGTTCGGCAATTGTAAAAATCATCGAGCAACATATTAATGAGCCAGAAAAAATGCTGGAAGCACTGAAAGCTTTTGTACAACCGATGAAAGCAGCTACACGAAGTTAATTTGAGACAAACCGCCAGAAAACATCTGGCGGTTTATTGATGGTAAAAAATTAGAAGCGGTAACCCGCAGAGAACATAAATACCCACGGGTCGAGGCGTACGTTGTCAGAATAGCGTCCTGCAGGCAGCACTGCGCCATTGGATTTATATTTCACCTCAGTGTCGATATCCATGTACCAGACCGACATATTAAGCAACCAGTCACGGTTGATGAGATAATCCACACCTACTTGTCCCGCCACGCCCCATGAATCCTTCAGACTAAGGTCGGATAAACCAAGACCTTCACCGGTGTCATTGAAGTCATTATTAAAAAAGGTGGTGTAGTTAATACCCGCACCAATGTAAGGACGGAATTTACTGCCGGAATCGCCAAAATACCATTGTGCCATCAGTGTTGGCGGTAAATGGTGGACTGTCGCAATATCCCCGGTTGTGGCTGTGCCAACCTTATGACGAAACGGAGATGCCGCCAGCAATTCCACACCAATGTTATCAGTCGCCATATAGGTGAAGGTCAGGCCCAGTTGGGTGTTATTGGTCACGCTAAAGCCACCCAGGCTTCCCAGAGTTCCATCCGCGCCTTCCGTTGGACGTACCGTTGCCGAACCTGCACGAATAAAGAACTCGCCTGCTTCGTGAGCATAGACGCTACCAGAGAGAAGTGTACTGACTGCCAATGCCGCCACTGTTAATTTTTTCATGTTCGCTCCGTCGTTATGGTTATAAAAACGTGACGAATATACCTACATTGGAGTAACAAATGATCCTACATAGATCACATTGCATTCGCTAAATGACCATTTATTGATCTGGATTAATTTAGAAGTTGTATCGCAAATCCTGGTTAACATGATTCAAATCAATTTGAATGCTTTCCATCTCCGAAAGTATTCTTTTGCTACCTTATTGGCCTTTTAAGCAGGCGGTAAGTTGCGGTATTTATGCAAACAGCCCTTCTGCTTGTCAGGAATTTGTCGTGTCTGGAGAAAGCAATGGATCCTGTGATCGCACCCACGCACGCTGTGGATTACCTGCGCTTTACAAAGATATGCTTTTCCATACAAGTCGTGATGCTGCCACTGAAGGGATAACCAGGGTACAATTGCCCGCTAATTAACACCTGCATAAAACTCAAGGAGAGTGCATGTCTATCACGGCGCAGTCCGTATACCGTGACACCGGAAATTTCTTCCGTAATCAATTTATGACCATTCTGTTGGTATCGTTGCTTTGTGCATTTATCACAGTGGTGTTAGGACATGTTTTCTCACCCAGTGACGCACAGCTTGCGCAGCTCAATGACGGCGCGCCCGTTAGTGGCGGCGGTGGGTTGTTCGATCTGGTGCAAAATATGTCCCCGGAACAGCAACAAATTTTGCTGCGTGCTTCCGCTGCGTCCACTTTTTCAGGATTAATCGGTAACGCCATACTCGCCGGAGGCGTAATATTAATCATCCAACTGGTGTCTGCGGGTCAGAGAGTCAGTGCGCTACGCGCTATTGGTGCCAGTGCGCCGATATTGCCAAAGTTATTTATTCTGATTTTTCTGACTACCCTTTTAGTACAGATTGGCATCATGCTGGTGGTCGTTCCGGGGATTTTAATGGCCATTTTACTGGCACTGGCGCCGGTGATGTTGGTGCAGGATAAAATGGGCGTTTTCGCCTCTATGCGCAGCAGTATGCGGCTGACATGGGCGAATATGCGTCTGGTGGCACCTGCAGTACTAAGCTGGTTACTGGCAAAAACACTGTTGCTGCTGTTTGCCTCTTCGTTTGCCGCATTAACCCCGGAAATTGGTGCCGTACTGGCGAATACTTTAAGCAACCTGATTTCAGCCGTATTGCTTATCTATCTGTTCCGCCTGTACATGTTGATTCGCCAATAACCTGAAGTATTTGATTACGGAATCGTAAAATGAAGCAGTTTCTTGATTTTTTACCGCTGGTTGTCTTCTTCGCGTTCTACAAAATTTATGACATCTATGCGGCAACTGCGGCGCTCATCGTCGCCACGGCAATTGTGCTTATTTATAGCTGGGTTCGCTTCCGGAAAGTTGAGAAGATGGCCCTGATCACCTTTGTTCTGGTGGTCGTTTTCGGTGGTCTGACGCTGTTCTTCCACAATGATGAGTTTATTAAATGGAAGGTCACCGTCATCTACGCTCTGTTTGCCGGTGCTTTGTTGGTTAGCCAATGGGTAATGAAAAAACCGCTGATTCAGCGGATGCTGGGTAAAGAACTCACTCTACCGCAGCCAGTATGGTCGAAGCTGAACCTGGCTTGGGCAGTCTTCTTTATTCTTTGTGGTCTGGCGAATATCTACATCGCATTCTGGCTACCGCAAAATATTTGGGTCAACTTCAAAGTGTTCGGTCTGACCGCCCTCACCTTAATCTTCACACTGTTAAGCGGTATTTATATCTACCGCCATATGCCGCAGGAAGATAAATCATAATCTGTCTGCCGGCCCTTCGGGGCCGGCGCTGCATATCCTCTGTTCTCATTTGGAAAATCATAGTAGCATCGCGCCTGTGATTTTCCTTTTATGTCGGTTTTACCATGTCTACAACACCTAACGTCCCTCAGGGCGATCTTGTTTTACGTACTTTAGCCATGCCTGCCGATACCAATGCCAATGGCGATATCTTTGGTGGTTGGTTGATGTCGCAGATGGATATTGGCGGTGCCATTCTGGCAAAAGAAATTGCCCACGGTCGCGTCGTGACCGTGCGGGTTGAAGGAATGACTTTCTTACGGCCAGTTGCGGTTGGTGATGTGGTGTGCTGCTATGCGCGCTGTCTCCAAAAAGGGACGACATCAGTCAGCATTAATATTGAAGTATGGGTGAAAAAAGTGGCGTCTGAACCGATTGGGCAGCGCTATAAAGCGACGGAAGCGTTATTTAAGTATGTTGCCGTCGACCCTGAAGGAAAGCCTCGTGCCTTACCTGTAGAGTAATAGTCAAAAGCCTCCAAGTTGGAGGCTTTTGATTTTCTGTTTATTGAATTTCGGTGGTGCCGTTAATTTTAAACAGGATATTCACCACAATCCCACTTCCAGGTTTGCCCGGCTCATAACGCCATCTGCGCATCGCGTTTTTCACTTCGCGCTCAAACATGTTCGCCGGTTTGGCTGAAAGAATTTGTACGTTATCCACGCGACCATCCGGTGTGACGTCAAATTTAACTTTAACCTGCCCTTCAATGCGTAGTGCCTGCGCGCGCGCCGGATACTGCGGCTGATTACGGCTTAATGCCCGTGGACCAGACGCGACACTTGTGACCGGTTTGCTGGTTGCAGCCGTTGCCGTACTTGATGTTGGGCGAGCAGGTGCCGTATTTTCAAACGGTGACGCCGGACGTGACTCTACCGGTTTGACATCGCGTTTCGGCTGCTCCTGTACCTTTTTCACCGGCTTCGGTTTTGGCTTAGGTTTCGGCTTCGGCTTTTCAATGACTACCGGTGCTTCTTTTGGCGGTTCTGGTATCGGCTCAGGCTCCGGTTCTGGCTCCACCACTGGTTCCGGCGGCGGTTGAACGGCTTGTGGCGGCTCAAGTTCGGCCGGGGCAACCATGGTGACAGAAATCGGCTGCGCGGGCGCAGGTAGTTCAATAACCTGATGTACCGAGGTATAGAGTAGACCCGCCACAACAGCACCATGAATGCAGACCGAAAGTAACGTCGGCCAGGGGAAGCGGCGAGGTAAATCAAGGGTCATTGAAGTCATAATCGTTTCAGTAAAAAAACCAGGCCTCGATTTTAAATGCAAATAGCAATCATATTCAATAAGGCAAGGCGATCAGGATCAGTGAAAACGCAATTTTTGGCGCTATTAACCTTACTTTTAGTGACGCCTTAACAAAGACATCATCTTTCCGTTGCAGATCTTCGCCCTTTCAAATAACGTACTTTATAACTTTTCCGAACAAGGAGTTGTGCCCGTGTTGTATGTTATTTACGCTCAAGACAAAGCCGATAGCCTCGAAAAGCGCCTTTCCGTTCGTCCGGCACATTTAGCACGTTTGCAGTTACTGCATGATGAAGGGCGTCTGCTGACCGCCGGTCCAATGCCAGCGGTAGACAGTAACGATCCAGGCGCCGCAGGATTTACTGGCTCAACCGTTATTGCTGAATTTGAATCGCTGGAAGCAGCCCAGGCCTGGGCAGATGCCGATCCATACGTGGCTGCGGGAGTCTATGAGCAAGTTTCCGTGAAACCCTTTAAGAAAGTGTTCTGAATATCAACATCCAGGGGCGCGGTGACAGAAACCGTGCTCTTGTTTTTACTTTATATTTACCGATACCCCCAATCCACCACCACAAACAGATAATAACTTTATCTGTATCTCCCTATATACCCTCGGCATCTCCGTCTAAAAATGACAAAATTTCTCTGCCTGATTCGGTTTTGATCAATCAAAACCTTTGATTGCTGCGGATAAAGTCATCTACTATGGTTTAACACATTCACGTGCCGCATGTTTTTCACATTCTGTACGCGTGAAGATAATTAAACAAAATTGTGGTTACAGAGGTATCAGTGAGTCACTGGGCTACATTCAAGCAAACAGCGGTAAATTTATGGGTGACCCTGCGGCACGATGTTATCGCGCTGGCGGTCCTTTCAAATGGATTGCTTATTTTCAAAACAATTTATGGCATGTCGGTCAATCTGCTCGATATTTTCCATATCCAGGCGTTTTCAGAACTTGACCTCTCCTTGCTGGCCAATGCGCCACTGTTTATGCTCGGCGTCTTTCTTGTTTTGAACTCGATCGGCTTGCTATTTCGGGCAAAGCTGGCATGGGCTATCAGTATCATTTTATTGCTGATAACGCTGATTTACACCCTGCACTTTTATCCCTGGCTGAAATTCAGCATTGGTTTTTGCATCTTTACCTTGATAATTTTGTTGGTGCTGCGTAAAGACTTCTCTCACAGTAGTGCTGCGGCCGGGACAATTTTTGCTTTTATTAGTTTTACGACGTTACTGTTTTACTCTACCTACGGCGCACTTTATTTAAGCGAAGGTTTTAATCCGCGAATAGAGAGTCTAATGACCGCGTTCTATTTTTCGATAGAAACTATGTCAACCGTGGGCTACGGCGATATCGTCCCGGTTTCTGAATCAGCGCGCCTGTTTACTATTTCGGTCATTATTTCCGGTATTACCGTTTTTGCCACCTCCATGACCTCGATTTTCGGCCCGCTTATCCGCGGAGGATTCAATAAACTTGTGAAAGGAAACAATCATACAATGCATCGTAAAGATCACTTTATTGTTTGCGGGCATTCCATTCTGGCAATCAACACGATTCTGCAACTGAATCAACGCGGACAAAACGTCACGGTTATCAGCAACCTGCCAGAGGATGACATAAAACAGCTTGAACAAAGACTCGGTGACAATGCCGATGTTATCCCCGGTGACAGCAATGACAGTTCAGTACTAAAAAAAGCGGGAATTGATCACTGTCGAGCTATTCTGGCGTTAAGTGATAATGACGCCGATAATGCTTTTGTCGTTCTGTCGGCGAAAGATATGAGCAAAGATGTTAAAACCGTGCTTGCCGTCAGTGATAGCAAAAACCTGAATAAGATTAAGATGGTGCATCCGGATATTATTCTTTCACCGCAGCTATTTGGTAGCGAGATACTGGCGCGTATTCTCAATGGGGAAGAAATTAATAATGATATGCTCGTCTCGATGTTGCTGAATTCCGGGCATGGCATTTTCAGCGATAACAATGACGACGAAACCAAAACTGACAACAATGAATCTGCGCAAAAATAGATTTTAACGGCGGGAAGATAATCTTAATGGGCACCGCGTTGGTGCCCAGAACATTTAGATATTGTAGATCGCAAACAATAACGAGTTTCGCTGTTTGTTTAGAAGGCACTTCCTGATGCTGTGGATACGCATATTTCGGCGTGACTGCCCCTCAAGCCAACGCGATTTCCGTCGGCTAGCCTGACGCTGCATGCGCCAGCGCCCCACTTCCGTTCTACTCCGCTTCATGTTAACTACTCTATGCAATAACAGAGCGGTCATTATACCCCCGGTCCCGACGCTGACCAGTGCTTTTAACGCGTTTTTATTTGCCAGATGAATCCATATGCGTAAACTCATAACAATGCGCTTTCAAAAGGATTTCTAATCTATGACAACCGTTTATACGTTGGTGAGTTGGTTGGCCATTCTGGGATACTGGTTGCTCATTGCAGGCGTAACTTTACGCATTCTAATGAAACGACGCGCAGTTCCCTCCGCCATGGCCTGGCTGTTGATCATTTACATTCTGCCGTTGGTCGGAATTATTGCTTATCTGGCTGTTGGCGAACTCCACTTAGGCAAACGCCGCGCCGAACGCGCCAGAGCGATGTGGCCTTCCACGGCGAAATGGCTTAACGATCTTAAAGCCTGTAAGCATATTTTTGCGGAAGAAAATAGCAGCGTCGCTGGACCGTTATTCAAGCTCTGCGAGCGTCGTCAGGGGATCGCCGGGGTCAAGGGTAATCAGCTGCAACTGATGACCGAGTCTGATGATGTGATGCAGGCGTTAATCCGCGACATTCAACTCGCTCGCCATAACATTGAGATGGTGTTTTATATCTGGCAACCAGGCGGTATGGCAGACCAGGTGGCAGAATCTTTGATGGCCGCCGCACGACGCGGTATTCATTGCCGATTAATGCTCGACTCTGCGGGGAGTGTTGCTTTTTTCCGTAGCCCGTGGCCAGAGTTAATGCGAAATGCCGGTATCGAAGTGGTCGAGTCCTTAAAGGTTAACCTGATGCGCGTATTCTTACGCCGCATGGACCTGCGCCAGCACCGCAAGATGATCATGATCGATAACTACATTGCCTACACCGGCAGCATGAATATGGTCGATCCGCGCTTCTTCAAACAGGATGCGGGCGTAGGACAATGGATTGATCTGATGGCTCGCATGGAAGGCCCTATCGCCACCGCGATGGGAATTATCTACTCTTGCGACTGGGAGATTGAGACGGGAAAACGTATTTTACCACCACCGCCTGATGTCAATATTATGCCGTTCGAGCAGGCCAGCGGTCATACGATTCATACCATCGCTTCCGGCCCGGGATTCCCGGAAGACCTGATTCATCAGGCTTTGCTGACTGCAGCTTATTCAGCTCGTGAATATTTAATCATGACGACGCCCTACTTCGTCCCCAGCGATGACTTACTTCACGCAATCTGCACGGCGGCGCAACGCGGGGTTGATGTCAGTATTATTTTGCCGAGGAAAAATGACTCAATGCTGGTAGGCTGGGCCAGTCGCGCATTCTTTACAGAACTACTTGCTGCTGGGGTTAAGATTTATCAGTTTGAAGGTGGGTTACTGCATACCAAGAGCGTGCTGGTCGATGGCGAATTAAGTCTGGTTGGCACCGTTAACCTCGACATGCGTAGTCTGTGGCTGAATTTTGAAATCACGCTGGCTATTGACGATAAAGGTTTTGGTGCCGATCTGGCTGCAGTTCAGGACGACTATATTTCTCGTTCGCGTCTGCTCGATGCGCGGCTGTGGTTAAAACGTCCACTCTGGCAACGTGTCGCCGAGCGACTGTTTTACTTCTTCAGCCCGTTGCTGTAAAACGTCGCCAACAGAGATTAAACAGGTAGTGACTATGGATATGGATTTAAACAATCGCCTGACTGAAGATGAAACGCTTGAGCAGGCCTACGATATTTTTCTTGAACTGGCCGCTGATAATCTCGATCCGGCTGATGTTCTGTTGTTCAATCTGCAGTTTGAAGAGCGCGGTGGTGCAGAGTTATTTGACCCGGCAGAAGACTGGCAGGAACATGTTGATTTCGACTTGAACCCGGACTTTTTTGCCGAAGTGGTGATTGGTCTGGCAGACAGTGAAGATGGCGAAATCAACGATATTTTCGCCCGTATTTTGTTATGCCGCGAAAAAGATCACAAACTTTGCCATATTATCTGGCGGGAATAACGCTTGCCATCGGATGTGACGTAGCTGCGTCACATCCGTTCTTCCTTTTACACATCTATCTTTCCCCTCCTCCCAGTTCATTGCCACAAATACGACAATACTTCGCATCGTGTGCATGATGTTGGGTATTGCATTTAGGACAACAGAGAAGTTTTTTAGTCTGTTCAAGTTCACTGGTGAGTTGCGCAGTAATAATCCCCGTCGGAATTGCAATGACTGAGTAGCCAATCAAGATTAATACCGAAGCCACCATCCTTCCTGCCGCAGTATGTGGTGTAATATCACCATAACCAACGGTGGTTACCGTCACTATCGCCCAGTATACGGCTGTGCCCAGCGAGTTAAATTCGTTTGATGCACCTTCTATGGCGTACATTAACGCCCCAGCGACGATCATCACAATGGCAATAAAAGCATAAAAAAGAATCAACTGATGGCGGGCATTATTTATCGCCCGCCATAGACTGTTTAAGGCAGGCATAAAGCGGAGCAGGCGCAAAATTCGCAACGCACGAATCGCTCTCATCGCTCGCCAGGCAAATAAATAAGTAAAACCAATTTCAGGCCATAGCCAGATGACATACAGCGGCAAAATGGTGGCCAGATCGATAAATCCCCAAAAGCTAAAAACATAACGTACCGGATTCGGCCAGCTTAATATTCGCAGGAAATACTCGATCGTGAAGACAAAAGTAAAGAAGAATTCTACCCAAACAAAGATATGCCATTCGTCGTAAGTTAGCTGGAATTGCGATCCAATACCGGATTCTATGAAGACAGCGCCAACGCTTAACAATGCGAGGAAACCAAATAGCGCCTCGCAGCGTCGCCCGGTTTTCGTATGCTGATCAAAAAGGAAATGATAAACCCGTTGGCGATACTCTGAAAGATGTGCTGTCACCTGTACCTCCCATGAAAAAGGGCCGGCAATCTGCCAGCCCTTAACACGTTATAATGGGTCTACTTTCAGGCAAGAGACGGCATGTCTGAAACTGCCTTCCAGCACCGGGCGTGTTTTGGCACACTCAGGACCGGCTATCGGGCAACGGGTACGGAACACACATCCGGAAGGCGGGTTGATGGGCGACGGTAATTCCCCTTCCAGTAACTGGATAGATTTGTTCTTCTCCAGATCAGGATCTGGAATGGGGACTGCCGACATCAATGCTTTGGTATAGGGATGCAACGGATTGTGGTAAACCTCATCATACGTCCCCAACTCTACCGCATGGCCGAGATACATCACCAGCACGCGATCGGAAATGTGTTTTACCACGGCCAGATCGTGAGCGATAAAGATTAATGACAATCCCATCTCACGTTGCAACTGCTGGAGTAAATTCACCACCTGCGCCTGGATTGACACGTCCAGCGCCGACACCGGTTCGTCGCAGATAATCAGCTTCGGTTCAAGAATAAGTGCACGCGCAATCCCGATACGCTGACACTGACCGCCGGAGAATTCATGCGGATAGCGGTTAATCAGGTTAGGTAGCAAGCCGACTTTCATCATCATCACCTTCACACGCTCGCGAATTTCATGGCGTGACATTTTCGGATGATAGGTACGCAGCGGTTCAGCGATGATCTCGCCGATGGTCATACGCGGGTTTAGCGATGCCAACGGGTCCTGGAAAATCATCTGAATATCACTGCGGACGGCACGCCATTCATCGGGCTTCATGCCCAGCAACTCTTTACCTAACCAGGCAACATGACCATCGGTGGCCTTGACCAAACCAATGATAGCGCGAGCAAAGGTAGACTTACCGCAACCTGATTCCCCTACGACGCCCAACGTTTCCCCTTCATATAACCTGAGCGTCACACCATCAACGGCCTTAAGGGTTTTCGGCGGTTGCCAGAACCACTGTTTGCTATCTTTGATCTCAAAGTGCACTTTCAAATCGGCAATTTCGAGGAGGACTTTTCTTCCTTCGGTTACAGCATTCATAACAGTTCCTCCACCGGTTTAAAGCAGGCACGCAGTCGGCCTGGCGTGAACTCTTCCAGCGGCGGCGCGCTACTGCAAATCTCCATCGCATACGGACAACGCGGCTGGAACGGGCAACCTTTCGGCAAACGTAGCAGGTTTGGCGGGTTACCTGGGATGGTCAACATCGTTTCACCTTCCGCATCAAGACGCGGTACCGCATTGAGTAAACCGATAGAATAAGGATGAACGGGTTCATAAAAGACATCGCGCGCGTTGCCATATTCCATTGTGCGCCCAGCGTACATCACCAGCACTTTGTCACAGATCCCCGCGACTACGCCGAGATCGTGGGTGATCATGATAATGGCAGTATTAAATTCCCGTTTCAGTTCATTCAATAGCGTCATGATCTGCGCCTGTACGGTCACGTCCAGCGCAGTAGTCGGTTCATCGGCAATCAGCAATTTAGGTCGGCACAACAACGCCATCGCAATCATCACACGCTGACGCATGCCGCCAGAAAACTCATGAGGAAACATCTTCATACGCTTACGCGCTTCTGGCATTTTCACCGCATCGAGCATTCGTACCGATTCTTCAAACGCTTCGGCCTTGCCCATACCTTTATGCAGCATCAGCACTTCCATCAACTGCTCGCCGACGCGCATGTATGGATTTAACGAGGTCATCGGGTCCTGAAAAATCATCGAGATTTGTTCAGCACGCAGTTTATTAAGTTCACGTTCTGGCAGATTGAGGATTTCGCGCCCATTAAAGGTTGCCGATCCACCAATGCGTCCGTTAGCCGCCAGCAGCCCCATTAAAGCAAACGCGGTTTGCGACTTACCGGAGCCAGATTCGCCAACGATACCCAGCGTTTCCCCGGCACGCAGGGAAAAATTTAAATCATTGACCGCCGTGACGTCACCGTCCGGGGTGCTAAATGTCACTCGCAAATCTTTCACGTTCAGCAGTGCGTCAGCCTGTTGCTGTGCGAGCGGCACGGTTGCAGTTTCAATTACGCTCATGGCTGCACTCCTTAACGATCTTTCGGGTCGAGGGCATCACGCAAGCCATCGCCGATAAAGTTGAAACAAAACAGTGTCACCACAAGGAAACCTGCCGGAAATAGCAGCAACCATGGAGAGACTTCCATCGAGTTCGCGCCATCACTGAGCAATGCGCCCCAACTACTTAATGGCTCTTGCGTACCCAGTCCCAGGAAGCTAAGAAAAGACTCAAAGAGGATCATGCTGGGCACCAGCAGAGAGGCATAGACCACCACCACACCAAGCACATTCGGCACAATGTGGCGAATCACAATGCCGGGCGTAGATACACCGCCAACTTGTGCCGCCTCAATAAACTCTTTGCGCTTCAGACTAAGGGTTTGACCACGCACGATACGTGCCATGTCCAGCCAGGAAACCATCCCAATCGCTACGAAAATCAGCAGGATGTTTTGACCGAAAAAGGTCACCAGCAAAATGACGAAGAACATGAACGGAAAGGAGTTGAGGATTTCCAGCAGGCGCATCATTACGGAATCCACCTTGCCGCCAAGATAACCGGAAAGTGAACCATAAAGCGTTCCTACGACTACTGCCACCAGTGCTGCAGCAACACCAACCATTAATGAGATGCGCCCACCAATTGCAACGCGCACCAGCAGATCGCGACCGGAAGAGTCGGTACCAAAGTAGTGGCCAGATTCCATATCCGGGGCGCTGGACATCATCGCCCAGTCGGTGTCGTCATAGGCAAATTGCGAGAGCATCGGCGCCAGGATAACAAACAGTGCAATAAGCACCAGTACAATCAGACTGGCCACTGCTGCACGGTTATGCATAAAACGTCGACGTGCGTCCTGCCATAAACTGCGGCCTTCGACCTCCAGCTTTTCACTGAAATTCTCCAGCGTCTCGCTGTTTTTCTTACTTAACATCATCGCGAGCTCCAGTATCAGTAACGGATTTTCGGGTCGATAACCGCATATAGCACATCGACAATGGCATTGAACAAAATGGTTAAAGCACCAACCAGAATGGTCAGGCTTAACACCAATGAATAGTCACGGTTCAAGGCACCATTAACAAACAATTGTCCGATGCCCGGCAAACCGTAAATGGTTTCGATAACCATAGAACCGGTGATAATGCCAACAAATGCGGGTCCCATATAAGAAAGTACCGGTAGCAACGCAGGTTTTAATGCGTGGCGGAAAATAATGCGCCGCATGGGCAGACCTTTCGCGCGTGCGGTACGAATGAAGTTGGAGTGTAAAACTTCAATCATTGATCCACGGGTAATACGCGCAATACTGGCGATATAAGCCAGTGATAAGGCAACCATCGGCAGGATCATAAATTTCAGCGCCCCACCATTCCAGCCACCGCCCGGTAGCCAATGCAAAATGATCGCGAATATCATGACTAATAATGGCGCAACGACAAAGCTTGGTATAACCACTCCCGTCATAGCCAATCCCATGACGGTATAGTCCCATTTGGTGTTTTGTTTTAATGCGGCAATAACGCCAGCACTAACGCCCAGTACCACTGCGAGGAAAAATGCAGCAGCGCCCAGTTTTGCTGAAACGGGAAAACTGGATGCGACCAGGTCATTGACCGAATAATCTTTATATTTAAATGAAGGGCCGAAATCGCCATGAGCCAGTTGTTTCAGATAGCTGAAATACTGCGTCATGATGGGATCGTTAAGATGATATTTCGCTTCAATATTGGCCATTACTTCTGGCGGTAATGTACGTTCGCCGGTAAAGGGACTTCCCGGCGCGAGGCGCATCATAAAGAACGAAATAGTAATAAGAATAAATAGCGTCGGAATCGCTTCCAGACAGCGACGTAGAATAAATTTTAACATTGCCGTACCTTCTGGCCTGTGCCTTCTGTAATGCGATAAAAAGCAGACACCGTGGAGCAGGATACACCTGCCCCACGCATTGCCATTAGTGCTTCACAATGTACATATTTCGGGTGTAGGTATTATCCAACGGATCTTTACCGGTATAACCCCCAACCCACGGTTTTACCAGACGCGCGTTCACGTAGTAATAAACCGGAACAATGGCCGAATCTTTATCCAACTGTTGCTCTGCTTTCGTGTACAGCGCCGTGCGCTGCGCCTCGTCTGTAGCTTTCAGGGTTTCCGCCATAATGCTGTCAAAGGCCGGGCTCTTATAATGCGCGGTGTTCATCGAACTGTTCGACAGCATGGTGTTCAGGAAGGAAGTTGGTTCATTATAGTCTGCACACCAGCCTGCACGGGCCACATCGAAAGTACCCTGGTGGCGGGTATCGAGGAATGTTTTCCATTCCTGGTTAACCAGTTTAACGTCCACGCCGATATTTTTCTTCCACAGTGAAGAGGCGGCAATCGCCAGCTTTTTATGCAGATCGGACGTGTTATATAACAGATTAATCGTTAGCGGTTTGTCTGCGGTATAGCCCGCTTCTGCCAGCAGTTTTTTCGCTTCTTCGTTACGTTTTTCCTGGCTCCAGCCAAACCATTCTGGTTGCGTCAGTTTTGCGCCATCGGTATATGGCGGCGTGTAACCATAGGCCGGCATATCGCCCTGCGCTTTGACTTTATTAACAATGATATCGCGATCCATACCCAGTTTCAGTGCGGTACGCACACGCACATCATTGAATGGCGGTTTCTGGTTGTTAATCTCGTAATAGTAAGTGCACAGGTATGGATCAACGTGAACTTCGTTCGGGATTTCTTTTTTCAGTTTCTGGAACAGTTCGATCGGCATGTTGTTATAAGTCATATCGATTTCGCCGCTACGATAACGGTTAACATCGGTAACTTCAGAAGCGATCGGTAAATAGGTCACCTGGTTAATTACCGTTTTAGCGTTATTCCAGTAGGTCGGGCTGCGCTCAAGAACGATACGTTCGTTAACAACCCAATCTTTTAATGTATAGGCGCCGTTAGTAACGATATTGCCTGGCTGGGTCCATTTTTCGCCAAATTTCTCAATAGCGGCTTTTGGCACCGGGGAAGTAGATGGGTGAACCAGTAACTTATAGAAGTACGGAACAGGTTCACTTAAGGTGACTTCTAATGTGTGGTCATCGAGGGCTTTAACACCGAGATCGGTAATTGGTTTCTTCCCTTCCAGTATTTCATCAATACCCGCAATATGCCCGTATTGTAAGTAGCTTGCGTAGGGAGAAGCGGTGTTCGGATCAACAGAACGTTGCCAGCTATACACAAAGTCTTGTGCCGTGACTGGCATGCCGTCAGACCATTTCGCATCTTTACGCAGGTGGAACGTCCAGACTTTAGCGTCCTTGTTATCCCAGGATTCAGCCACGCCAGGGGCCGGATGACCATCAAGATCGCTAACCAGCAAACCTTCAAACAGGTCACGGCTGATATTCGACTCAGGAACCCCTTCAATTTTGTGCGGATCTAATGACTGAACTTCAGAACCATTGTTGCGAACCAGCGTTTGTTTTTCCGCTAGTGTGACTCCTGCGGGTACATCAGCTGCCAGTGCGATATTCCCTGCCATAAGCGCAGCCAGAACGCCTGCTGCCACTAAACTTCTCTTGGTGATGTTGGTCATTGTGTTTTGGACTCCCTCATTATAATTACTGGTTTTTACCAGCATGTGTAATCCCGGATTAGGATACCTGTACAGCTCGGAGACTTTTTGCTGCCAGGTTGCTTTATCGTTACTAATTGCTATCACCGACTTTATTTATTCTGGTGATTCAGATGACCACCTTATGTCGATTCTTACTGTGTCTCCCCTGTCGAGACACATTATTTTTTGCAGCGTCTTTTAATCGCAAATCATTCTCATTGCCAATAAAAATCGCCAAACGGTTGGCCGAAAAGTATCAAATGCCCTTCTTGCCCGCCAATACATTTTGCAAAATTGTTACGCAATTCTCTTTTACTAACCATACCAGTACGTATACCCCTCGTTATCCAATCAATAAAATAATTTAAAAACAAAGGGATATAACTAAAAAAAGCAATACTGCCTTTTCCGGTTATAGTCCAGATAGAAAATACGCACAATAATTTAACAAATGAATACTATTTAGCACTTTTCTCTGCCAAAGCCAGTAGAATTACTAATATCATTTCAATTATTCTTCAGCAAGGCCCAGGATTATGATGTGATGAAAATAACATGATGTTGTGGATCGCCAGATAAGGATAGTCTTATAACTATCTGTAAAATGGGGATAAAATTATCTATTTCTTTTGTTAACTACGTTGGCTTGCAGTAAAAATAATGATGAAAGAAACGGAGCATCATGACTCCGTTTCATATGAAAGGAATTAATTGAGCAGACCCGGGAAAATCCCTTTGATACCGTTGACGATAAATTCAATCCCTAATGCCATTAGCAAGAGCCCCATAATACGGGTAATGACGTTGATGCCAGTCTGACGCAGCACCCTCACCAGCCAGGGTGCCATGCGGAATAAACCCCAGCAACATAAAGCGAACAACGCGATTGCTACAAAAAAACCGAACAGATAACCAATGCTGTGATAACGCGTTCCCCATACGATAGTTGAACTGATTGCCCCTGGTCCTGCCATCAGAGGTAATGCGAGCGGTACAACGCCAATGCTTTCACGAATTGCGGTTTCTGATTTTTCTTGTTTGTTCTGTTTATCCTCGCCAAGCTTACCGCTGATCATCGACATTGCAATTGTCACGACCAGTATGCCGCCCGCGATGCGGAACGAATCAATAGATATTCCAAAAAGTTGCAGAATCGTGTCGCCGAGAAACAGTGCGATCCACAAAATAATGGCTACAGACAAGTTGGCGGTCAGATTTGTTTTGTTTCTCGCTGCCGCAGTCTGATAGCTGGTCATACTGATGAACACGGGGATGATCCCTACCGGGTTAACCAGCGCAAATAACCCGATGAAAAACTTAAAATAAACGGGAAAATCAAAAAGTGTCTGAATCACGGTTAGCTCCGAAGCAAAAGCCGGATAATGTTATCTTTAAACAAGGGTAAAAATACGTGCTGACAATACGCCTTTTGTCAGCATTTTTCACCTCCTAACTATCTAAAATTACTATCATTCATTATTGTTATCTAGTCGTACAAAACATGCTAAGGTAGCCAACAATTAATACTACAATTTATTAACTATTAGCTATTATGGCTAAAAGCGGAGCTGAAAGGTGTCAGCTTCGCGAAATTTTGATCTGGATCACTTAATCGGTACCCAGAAGTGAGTAATCTTGCTTACGCCACCTGGAAGTGACGCATTAGAGATAAATGACTCTAATGTTTAAACTCTTTTAGTAAATCACAGTGAGTGTGAGCACGAGTAAGATTTTGATTTTCAAAGGTTAAGCAAATCATCATCGCACTGACTATACTCTCGTATTCGAGCAGATGATTTACTAAAAAAGTTTAACATTATCAGGAGAGCATTATGGCTGTTACTAATGTCGCTGAACTTAACGCACTCGTAGAGCGTGTAAAAAAAGCCCAGCGTGAATATGCCAGTTTCACTCAAGAGCAAGTAGACAAAATCTTCCGCGCCGCCGCTCTGGCTGCCGCAGATGCTCGAATCCCACTCGCAAAAATGGCCGTTGCCGAATCCGGCATGGGTATCGTTGAAGATAAAGTGATCAAAAACCACTTTGCTTCTGAATATATCTATAACGCCTACAAAGATGAAAAGACCTGCGGTGTTCTGTCTGAAGACGACACTTTCGGTACCATCACTATCGCTGAACCAATCGGTATTATCTGCGGTATCGTTCCAACAACTAACCCGACTTCAACCGCTATCTTCAAATCTCTGATTAGCCTGAAGACCCGTAACGCCATCATTTTCTCACCACACCCGCGTGCTAAAGATGCAACCAACAAAGCTGCTGATATCGTTCTGCAGGCTGCTATTGCTGCTGGTGCACCAAAAGATCTGATTGGCTGGATCGATCAACCGTCTGTTGAACTCTCCAACGCATTGATGCACCACCCTGACATTAACCTGATCCTTGCGACCGGTGGTCCAGGCATGGTTAAAGCAGCATACAGTTCCGGTAAACCGGCGATCGGCGTAGGCGCAGGCAACACCCCAGTTGTTATTGATGAAACTGCTGATATCAAACGTGCAGTTGCATCCGTACTGATGTCCAAAACCTTCGACAACGGCGTAATTTGTGCTTCTGAACAGTCTGTTGTTGTTGTTGATTCTGTTTATGATGCTGTACGTGAGCGTTTTGCCACCCACGGCGGCTACATGCTGCAGGGCAAAGAGCTGAAAGCTGTTCAGGACGTTATCCTGAAAAATGGCGCACTGAACGCAGCTATCGTTGGTCAGCCAGCTTATAAAATTGCTGAACTGGCAGGCTTCTCTGTACCAGAAAACACTAAGATTCTGATCGGTGAAGTGACTGTTGTTGATGAAAGCGAACCATTCGCTCATGAAAAACTGTCCCCGACTCTGGCAATGTACCGTGCGAAAGATTTTGAAGATGCGGTAGAGAAAGCAGAGAAACTGGTTGCTATGGGCGGTATCGGTCACACATCTTGCCTGTACACCGACCAGGATAACCAGCCGGCACGCGTTTCTTACTTCGGTCAGAAAATGAAAACTGCCCGTATCCTGATCAATACCCCGGCTTCTCAGGGCGGTATCGGTGACCTGTACAACTTCAAACTCGCGCCTTCCCTGACTCTGGGTTGTGGTTCCTGGGGTGGTAACTCCATCTCTGAAAACGTTGGTCCGAAACACCTGATCAACAAGAAAACCGTTGCTAAGCGAGCTGAAAACATGTTGTGGCACAAACTTCCGAAATCTATCTACTTCCGCCGTGGCTCTCTGCCAATCGCGCTGGATGAAGTGATTACTGATGGCCACAAACGTGCGCTCATCGTGACTGACCGCTTCCTGTTCAACAACGGCTATGCTGACCAGATCACTTCTGTACTGAAAGCAGCTGGCGTAGAAACTGAAGTGTTCTTCGAAGTTGAAGCTGACCCGACTCTGAGCATTGTTCGTAAAGGTGCAGAACTGGCGAACTCCTTCAAACCAGACGTGATTATCGCGCTGGGTGGTGGTTCCCCGATGGATGCTGCGAAGATCATGTGGGTTATGTACGAACACCCAGAAACTCATTTCGAAGAACTGGCGCTGCGCTTTATGGACATCCGTAAACGTATCTACAAGTTCCCGAAAATGGGCGTGAAAGCGAAAATGATCGCAGTCACCACAACTTCCGGTACCGGTTCTGAAGTTACACCGTTCGCGGTTGTAACCGATGACGCAACTGGCCAAAAATATCCGCTGGCAGACTATGCTCTGACCCCGGATATGGCGATTGTTGACGCCAACCTGGTTATGGATATGCCGAAGTCCCTGTGTGCTTTCGGTGGTCTGGACGCAGTAACTCACGCCATGGAAGCATATGTTTCTGTACTGGCTTCTGAGTTCTCTGATGGTCAGGCTCTGCAGGCGCTGAAACTGCTGAAAGAATATCTGCCAGCGTCCTACCACGAAGGGTCTAAAAACCCGGTAGCGCGTGAACGTGTTCACAGTGCGGCAACTATCGCAGGTATCGCGTTTGCTAACGCCTTCTTGGGTGTATGTCACTCAATGGCACATAAACTGGGCTCTCAGTTCCACATTCCGCATGGTCTGGCAAACGCCCTGCTGATTTGTAACGTTATCCGCTACAACGCGAATGACAACCCGACCAAGCAGACTGCATTCAGCCAGTACGACCGTCCGCAAGCTCGTCGTCGTTATGCTGAAATTGCAGACCATCTGGGCCTGAGCGCTCCGGGCGACCGTACTGCTGCTAAGATCGAGAAACTGCTGGCATGGCTGGAAACGCTGAAAGCTGAGCTGGGTATTCCGAAATCTATCCGTGAAGCTGGCGTTCAGGAAGCAGACTTCCTGGCAAACGTTGATAAACTGTCTGAAGATGCATTCGATGACCAGTGCACCGGCGCTAACCCGCGTTATCCGCTGATCTCCGAGCTGAAACAGATTCTGCTGGACACCTACTACGGTCGTGATTACGTAGAAGGCGCAACCGTTGCTAAAGAAGCAGCTCCGGCTAAAGCAGAGAAAAAAGCGAAAAAATCCGCTTAATCGGTAGCTCTGTATAACATCATAAACGGTCCCATTCGGGGCCGTTTTTTTGTTTCAGGCAAAGAACGGCTATGTAAACTCAAATAATCCAGCTGTATTAATTCATCATGTTTGCATTGTCGGAAAACGAGCACAAAGCGAGATTGTCGACAAATAACTCTACCTCGTAGGTAATGAGGCATCGACGCACTAAAATCGTTCTGTGGTACGTTGAGTGATGATTAAGAATAGAGAAAGGATGATGACTCGGAAGAAGTTAGTAAAACGGACTGACAGGATAAAAGCGCCCTATTCACCCTGTCAGTAAAGAAAAATTTATTAGTCGTGCCGATGATTGTCCTGAATCGCCGTCAAAGAGCCGATCTCTAACGCTTCTTTATAGTGTTTACGGCAAACCGAGACGTAACGCTCATTACCACCAATAACCACCTGCTCACCTTCGTTATAAGGTCTACCCGCCAGATCAAGACGTAGCACCATACTTGCTTTGCGGCCACAAAAACAAATAGTTTTTAATTCGACCAGTTTGTCTGACCATGCCAGTAAGTATTGGCTACCAACAAACAATTCACCGCGAAAATCGGTACGCAAACCATAACAAAGTACGGGTATATCGAGTTGATCGACAACCTCCGATAATTCATATACTTGTTGTCTGGTTAAAAACTGGCATTCATCAACAAGTACGCAATGAATTGTCTGCTGTTCGTGTTCCGCACGAATCTCATCAAATAATGATGAATTTTGGTTAAATAATTTTGCAGGTGATGACAAACCTATACGCGAGCTGACTTTCCCTGCCCCGAAACGATCATCAATTTCCGCCGTATATACGACAGTGCGCATACCGCGTTCCTGGTAATTGTATGAAGATTGCAACAATGCCGTAGACTTACCCGCATTCATTGCGGAATAGTAGAAATATAGCTGCGCCATCAGCCACAGGCCCTCAATGATATGAAATAAAGTTGGCAGGAGTTTATCATAATTCGTCAGTTTTACAGCGTAACAGTGAGCACAGAAGTAGTATATTCGTCATCCATTACGAATGACTGGCATAATCCTTCAGAGCTATCTTTACCACGGCCTTGCTTGTTATAAACGCGTAAATGACTCTTGGTAACTATTCACAATCTTTAACCTGTTGCGCACGTAATAACCCCAGTTGGCCTCCAGGAAAGAGCAATACGAAGTCCTTGCACTTATTGCGACTGTTCTACTTTTCATCATTCGCTTAATAGGGGATTTTCATAAACAGGGCTAATACCCAAGAGTGAAAAGGCTCCAGCGCATGTTAATCTCCACATAAAATGTGACATGAATCAGGAAGTTTTAACCTTAAGTGATGTGAAAGCATCGATGTAAATAGGGCTATATGCCACGTCATTTCTGGCTAATTTTATGAAAAGATATTTATTGTCGGTACGAAATAAAGAACATTTTTGAATTCCTTACATTCCTGGCTATTGCACAACTGAATTTAAGGCTCTATTATTACCTCAACAAACCACCCCAATATAAGTTTGAGATTACTACAATGAGCGAAGCACTTAAAATTCTGAACAACATCCGTACTCTTCGTGCGCAGGCAAGAGAATGTACACTTGAAACGCTGGAAGAAATGCTGGAAAAATTAGAAGTTGTTGTTAACGAACGTCGCGAAGAAGAAAGCGCAGCTGCTGCTGAAGTTGAAGAGCGTACTCGTAAACTGCAGCAATATCGTGAAATGCTGATCGCTGACGGTATTGACCCGAACGAACTGCTGAATAGCATTGCTGCTGTTAAATCTGGCACCAAAGCTAAACGCGCACAGCGTCCGGCTAAATATAGCTATGTTGACGAAAACGGCGAAACCAAAACCTGGACTGGCCAGGGCCGTACTCCAGCTGTAATCAAAAAAGCAATGGATGAGCAAGGTAAATCCCTCGACGATTTCCTGATCAAGCAATAATCTTTTCTTGATTCTGTTTGCTTAAAATCCCGCCATTGGCGGGATTTTTTATTGTCCGTTTTAAGACTCTCTGATAAGAATACGCTATAAAAAAACGGCATTGATCACTCAATGCCGTTTCGTAGAAAACATCGTGATAGATGTTACTTCTTAATGCCTATCTCTTCTTCAAGCCAAGCTTTAAATTCAGTACCCAGAGTGTTGTGGCGAATACCGTATTCAACGAAGGCCTGCATGTAACCTAATTTATTACCGCAGTCATGGCTCTTCCCTTTCATATGATAGGCTTCAACCGTTTCTTTTTCGATCAGCATATCAATCGCGTCGGTGAGCTGAATTTCATCACCTGCTCCCGGAGGGGTTTTTGCCAGCAGCGGCCAAATATCAGCACTGAGAACATAACGGCCGACAATAGCAAGATTAGACGGCGCTACATCTGCTTTCGGTTTTTCTACCACACCGACCATCGGTACACTTTCGCCAGGCGCTAAATCCACACCTTTGCAATCCACAACACCATATGCCGTCACATCAGCAACAGGCTCCACCATTATCTGGCTGTGACCAGTTTCATCAAAGCGACGAATCATCTCTGCAAGGTTATCCTGCGATAAATCGGATTCATATTCATCCAGAATAACGTCAGGCAAAATAACAGCCACAGGTTCATCACCAACTACCGGATGGGCACACAATACTGCGTGTCCCAAACCTTTCGCCAGCCCCTGACGAACTTGCATAATAGTCACGTGTGGTGGACAAATGGACTGCACTTCATCAAGCAACTGGCGTTTTACACGTTTTTCCAGCATTGCTTCCAGTTCAAAACTGGTATCGAAATGGTTTTCAATAGAGTTTTTAGATGAGTGAGTGACCAGCACAATTTCAGTAATGCCAGCCGCAATACATTCATTCACGACGTATTGAATTAATGGCTTATCGACAAGCGGCAGCATCTCTTTCGGGATAGCTTTCGTCGCCGGCAACATCCTGGTTCCTAATCCCGCAACGGGGATAACGGCTTTTTTGACTTTCGTATTAATGGCAGCCATTTAAATTCTCCTGGACTGTTCGTGTATTGAACGTGTTCATATTTCTGTGTCGCATCCCAGTATATCAGTACCCTGACGAGGCCTGGTTCTGAAAAGGAGGCGAGTTAACATAATTAAGACAATTACTTAAACGAATGGCGACGATAGTACCACCAGCCGACACCAGCGCGTAATGCAATTTTATCCCATATAATCGTTTGCTCATTCCGCAGACAACATCAAGCGCAGTCTTCCACCTGTTCCCCAAATTTGACATTGCCAGGCATCACATCGCTGGCTCAATTGATTCAAATAGGCGTTGCCTAATGTTCCTAACGGAACGCCATTACTGATTTGAATCTGGTGTTCACCAGCATTTAACGTTGCATTCAGGCCAGCGGAAACCAAAATGAGATTTTTTAATTCACGATGATAATAGCCGACTAATAGCGGGAACTGGCCAGGCAGATTGGCCTGCCGCAGTAAATGATTTACCTGCTTCAATAACGCTCCCAACTCTGGCAAACGCTGATTTTGGTGGGCAATCTGTTCCTGCAATAACCCATTAAACAGCGCGCGTAATAACAAGGCGGCAAGGACACCATTATGTCCGGCGCGAGTTACATCGAGACAATAAAAAGCCAGATCGTTTTCCGAAAGAGCTGCAATATCAAGCACCAGCCCCGGTTTATCAACGGCCACCAGTTGGCGATAATTAACCCGGCAATGGGAAATCACCTGCTGAACCGGAGGTTGTAATTCTTGCAATAATTTAGCAGCCGCAGTGGGATTATCCACCATCGCATCCCAGTCGCGAAAAAGCCTTTCTTCTTCCTCTACACGCGAATTAAACATACTGGGATAGAGACACGCAAAAACCATCTCGCGCAGACGGTTGAGATCTTTAACTGGTTTTAGCAAAACATCTTCCACGCCCAGACGTAACGCTTTCGCAATATCTGCCATGTTTTCCGTAGCGGAAATCACCAGGACTGGTGTTTGGTCACCCCGGTTGCGAATATGTTCCAATAGTTTCAGGCCGTTCATTCTCGGCATTGCAATATCACATATCATTAGATCGGGTGTGAAACCTCCCAGTAGCTCAAGGGCATCCACCCCATCAGCCGCCAGTACCGTTGTCGCTCCCAATGAGGAAAACCACGAATCCAGAAGCGAGCGAAATACCGCCTCATCTTCAACTATGAGAATCTGTTTTCCGACCAATGGCTGCGTCATGTTCTCTCCCCTGACTGGCTTTATTCAATAGTGGCATGCTATTGCCATCAGTGCCTGTCAGAATTAACTTAAGTGTAGATAAAAAATCAGGTCAAAACGTTAGTTCGAACTAGCGGTAAAAGCTCATCCATTTTCTTCTCAACCGCCAATTGTCCTGCCGAAATGGCAGCCTGCGCACGATGAAAATCGAGCGTGGAAATCTGTGGGCAAACGGGTTGAATCAGAATATCAGGCGGGTCCCCTGCCATACGGTTTCTTTTAAGGCGGTTTTCCAATACCTGAATAGAGGTAGTCATAATCTCTGTTGCTGTCGGTGCCGTGACGCCTCGACGCGCAGTAATACTACTTAGCCGCTCTTTCAGCCGCGCATGCCAGGGTAGATCATCTTCACTCTCGCCATTTTCAGCACCGACATTAAATGAAAGAAGATCTTGCTGCATTAAGTGAGCGTCGTGCTGGAGATCAACCGCAATTACGATATCTGCGCCCAACGCACGAGTAAGAGAGATAGGAATGGGATTAACGACTGCGCCATCAACAAGCCAGTAGCCGTTATGCGCGACCGGTGCCATCAAGCCCGGAATACTGCAGGATGCACGAATAGCGAGATGGAGATCACCTTCGGTAAACCATAATTCACGCCCTGTGCTTAGATTGGTGGCGACTGCAGCGAAGCGGCGTGAACAATTCTCGATTTCTGTTTCTGGCATTATTTCACGATATCGATTGAACACACGCTCACCGCGCAGCAGTCCACCGCGCTGCCAGGAGAGGTCCATCAGTCGTAAAACATCCCAATAGCTAAAAGAGGTAACCCACTCTTCCAGCGCAGATAATCGACCACAGGCATAGGCTGCGCCTACCAGCGAACCAATTGAACATCCTGCGACGATATCAATTTCAATGCCCATTTTTTTAAGCGCGTTAATGACGCCAATATGCGACCATCCTCGTGCAGCACCGGATCCCAGCGCCAGCCCTATTTTTACTTTTCTCATTGTTCCTGATAGCGTCCCCTGGAATGCAGCCGTAGCCACATCGCTACCGCTCGGTTAACATAGTGCTACTCCGGCGGTTAAAACGCCGTTATTGTTTCCAGGGAGATTATTTGTGTCTAAGCTTTGTCCCTGTGGTAGTGCTGTCGAGTATAGCCTATGTTGCCACCCTTATGTGTCTGGTGAAAAGGTTGCACCAGATCCCGAACGTCTCATGCGTTCGCGTTACTGCGCTTTTGTGATGCACGACGCAGATTATTTAATTAAAACCTGGCATCCATCCTGTGGCGCCTCGGTGTTACGCGCTGAATTAATTGCCGGATTTGCACATACCGAATGGTTAGGTTTGACCGTATTTGAACGTTCATATCACGAAGGTGACGACGTAGGTTATGTCAGTTTTGTCGCTCGTTTTACTGAGAAGGGTAAATCCGGGGCGATTATTGAGCGTTCGCGATTTTTGAAAGAAAACGGTCAATGGTACTATATTGATGGTACACGTCCGCAGTTTGGTCGCAACGATCCCTGCCCTTGTGGTTCAGGTAAAAAATTTAAAAAGTGCTGCGGCCAATAAAGGTTGACGGTACGGTTTAGCAAACACTCTCAACAAGGTTTTTCCAGCAATGCATTCACTCCAACGTAAAGTTCTGCGTACTATTTGCCCGGATCAAAAAGGTCTGATCGCGCGTATTACTAATATTTGCTACAAGCACGAGTTAAACATCGTGCAGAACAATGAATTTGTTGACCACCGTACCGGGCGCTTTTTTATGCGCACGGAACTGGAAGGTATTTTTAATGATTCCACCCTGCTGGCGGATCTCGATAGCGCATTGCCAGAAGGTTCAGTGCGTGAACTGAATCCCGCAGGTCGCCGCCGCATAGTCATTCTGGTGACTAAAGAAGCGCATTGCCTGGGCGATCTGCTGATGAAAGCCAACTACGGTGGACTGGATGTTGAAATCGCTGCGGTTATTGGTAACCACGAGACTTTACGTTCTCTGGTGGAACGTTTTGATATTCCGTTTGAATTGGTGAGCCATGAAGGGTTAAGCCGCAACGAGCACGATCAGAAGATGGCGGATGCCATTGAAGCGCATCAACCTGATTATGTGGTGCTGGCGAAATATATGCGCGTGCTGACGCCGGAGTTTGTCGCGCGCTTCCCGAATAAGATCATCAATATTCACCATTCGTTCTTGCCTGCGTTTATTGGCGCACGCCCCTATCACCAAGCTTATGAACGCGGCGTGAAGATTATTGGCGCAACAGCACACTATGTAAATGACAACCTGGATGAAGGTCCAATCATCATGCAGGATGTCATTCATGTGGATCACACTTACACAGCCGAAGACATGATGCGTGCAGGTCGTGATGTTGAGAAAAACGTATTAAGCCGCGCGCTTTACCAGGTTTTGGCACAGCGTGTATTTGTTTACGGTAACCGGACGATTATTCTTTAATCGCTGGCAAAATAGAACTGGTTGGCTTTAATCCGTTACGGATGAAAATTACGCAACCAGTTCATTTTTCTCAACGTAACCCTTTACAGCGGCGTGTCATTTGATATGATGCGCCCCGCTTCCCAGTGAGGGAGCAGGCCAGTAAAAAGCATTACCCCGTGGTGGGGTTCCCGAGCGGCCAAAGGGAGCAGACTGTAAATCTGCCGTCATCGACTTCGAAGGTTCGAATCCTTCCCCCACCACCATCTCAAGCATTACCTACAATATGAATTACCCTTGGTGGGGTTCCCGAGCGGCCAAAGGGAGCAGACTGTAAATCTGCCGTCATCGACTTCGAAGGTTCGAATCCTTCCCCCACCACCATCACTTCCTGATAAAAACTCATTTCAAACTTATCGATATCGTTTCATATTCTGCCCATGCGGGGAAGGATGAGAAGCTTCGACCAAGGTTCGACTCGAGCGTCAGCGAGAGAGCGTTGCCGCAGGCAACGACCCGAAGGGCGAAGCGCGCAGCGCTGAGTAATCCTTCCTCCACCACCATCACTTCCTGATAAAACTCATTTCAAGCTTATCGATATCGTTTCATATTCTGCCCATACGGGGAAGGATGAGAACCTTCGACCAAGGTTCGACTCGAGCGTCAGCGAGAGAGCGTTGCCGCAGGCAACGACCCGAAGGGCGAAGCGCGCAGCGCTGAGTAATCCTTCCCCCACCACCATCTCTTAATTCGTTTCTCAATCTATCTGCGCCTCCCCCATTCGCCGTAAAAACTGCTGCTGTAGCCTCAGCAAATCGGCTAACGTCAATAACTGATAATCCAGACCTTGCTGGCTGGCAATTTGCGCGATAATGCGGCTTAACGCTGGATAATGGCGATGATGCCAGTGAGGAAAAAGATGATGGGTAAGATGCAAATTAATTCCGCCCAGCCAGTAGCCAAGCCAGGCAGGTTGCGGCGTCCAGTCAAAGGTAGTGGCGAAGGTATGCGCCAGCCGGCCCACGGCCATTTTGCCCTCTTCTGGCGGTAACTGCGTATGCCCCTTCGCCCAGTGCGTTCCGATAATCAACATCACAAAGATCAATGACGCCAGCAGCTGGCTAAGCAGATAAGTCAGCACGATGGTCATAAAACCAAATTCAGACAGTAGCCAGGGAAGTATCAGACAGAGCGCACAATGCGCCAGTTTCCCGGCTAAGAAATATCCCCAGCCAGCAAAACCACGCAGGGCCAGATGCCGTGTTACCGGCGTAAACCCGGCGCGATCGAGCCAGTCCACCACCCAGATATACCAGGGAAAGGTGAGCGCGGCGACCAGCGGCCAGTAGCGATGTTGCTGGCGCATAAAAGGTCGCCACTGCTGCCACGGAGTCTGGCGAAGAATGCCATTTTCTGCAGTATCCGGATCGTAAAATTCAATATTGGTAAAGCCGTGATGAAAGCGAACGTGGCGCACCCGCCAACAGTCCGGATCAAGCCCCATTGGAAAAGCAACCCACCGGTTAAGCCACGCATTGGCCTTTTTACCGCGCAAAAACGCATCATGCGACGCGTCATGCACCACATTGACCGCTAACAGCATGGCGCAAAACATCATCGCCAGATACCACAACAGATACAGCCCCCACTGGCTTTGAGACAACGCCAGTGCATAACAGCACAGACAGGCAATAATCAGTGCCGCCATTTTGGTGAATGCCCAGCCGTCGGCATAACGATGATCGCCTGCTTTTGCGAGGTACGATTTCGTGCCATTCTGCAACTGTTTCACCAGTTGCGGATCATCAGCAGGAAAAATGATTAACCTGTCGGGCTTAAACAGGTTCATAGTGTTTCCTTAGCGACTTACGTCCTACACCGATTAGGAATAACACGCAATGGGCCAGCAAAATGCCCGCTAATCCCTTCCAGAGCAGAGTGCTCCATGAACACATATAAAGAATAAAATAGAGCAGTGACAACGTCACAGAGCACCACAAAATCATACCCCAACGCTGCCCGTCGCTCATGCCCCCCAGCGCAATGGAGCCTGCCACCAGCAAAACAAATAATACGGCTTGCTCACTGGTAATAAACTCGATGCCATAGCCATATTGCTGGATGTAACCAAGCACCAGCATAAACAGCAGAATCACCCCTGCCCCCACTGCCCACGCGGAACTTTGGTAACGACGTTCAATCACTTTGCCAAATGAGCGAAAGCCCATTAAGCGTAAAAATGGCAGGTTACTCTCGCGCATCGGGTTACAGGACAAGCGACTATTTTTTACGCCGTAGCCTACGTCATGATCCGGCCCAGCACTCCAGGACCCGAAAAGTTTATCCCACAACAAAAAGGTGCCACCGTAATTGGTATCGGCATATTGCTTTTCATTCAGATGATGGACGCGATGATGCGAAGGCGTGATCAGCACTTTTTCCAGCCAACCCAGTTTCGGCGTTAGCGCGTTATGGTTAAAAAATTGCCAACCATAGTGAATAATAGAAACCGCCAAAAAGACCTGCAATGGCACACCAAGCATCGCCAGCAGCATAAAAAACGGGATTGAGGTTAACGAGGAATACCACGAGTTCCGCACGCCTAATGACAGGTTGTAGTGTTCACCCTGATGATGCACCACATGTACCGCCCACAGCGGGCGCATTTCGTGATGCCAGCGATGCAGCCAGTAAAAGCCGAAATCCCACGCAAGGATAGTAAACAGCCACAGCAGGATCACCGGCGCATTATCAAACAGTCCAAGGCTGAAGTGATTGACCAGCAGGCCATAGCAGAGCACTTCCAGGCAGCGAAATAACCACAGCATCATATGACCGGAGTTGATATTAAAAATAACGTCCAGCCAGTCCACTTTTTGCCGCCCGGTGAATTGCAACACGCCCGCTTCGGCTAACACCAACAGCACCATCGATATGATGGGAAACAGTAAATCACTCATATTGCGTCTTCCTTTTCTCGCATGTTGCGCATATCCAACCGCAAATCGACGCCAGCAACGCGCCGCCTACTAAATCGATAAATAAATGTCTGCGTAATTGCAGAATCGAAAAGGCGATAGCTATCGCCCAAACCACGCTCATTAGTGTTAGCCAACGGCTCCCCTTTTTGGCAATTGCCCATACCGCCAACAGCGTGAGCGCGGCGTGTAAGGAGGGAAAACAGTTCTGACTTGAGTCAATGGCGATCAGCCCATTTAGAGCCCCCGCAGATATCCCCGACTGAGCAAACGCGGGATATTGCATGGTTGTGGGCCAGAGTAGATAAAACACGCCTGCCACCAGCGCCGAAAGTTGCATTGCGCGGACAAGCCAGCGCAGGTGGCAAAGTGGCGTGGATAAATAACCTAACGGCACAATTAGAAAAAACGAGAGATACAGCCACACGGCGGAGGGTGAAAACGCAATTAAATTATCAATTACTGACGGCGTTAATTGATACCCTTCACCTTGCAGGGAGTCGCTAAAATTGTAGATAACCCCAACGGTTCCCCAGCCAAGCAGCATCTGTTTCAGGCGTAGTAGTAGATTGCTCATTCCCGCCCCCACTGACGCACAATCCGCCGCCGCTTGGCTGTAAAAGAGACTGGCACAGTTTGCGATTCCAGCGACCATATCAATTGCTCTACCGCGACATTCTGGCGCATAAACAAGGCACTCAACGCTTCCCGGCACCGCTCCAGCATCCCCGGTTCGCAATCTGCTATTAGCGTTAGCTGTGCTGGCCCGGTTTGTAGCAGGCGATAATCGGCCGTTAGCGGCAGTGTCATTGCCAGCACCCGACTACAGGCATCGGCAAAAACGGTCTGAATCTCGCCGGATCTTGCCGGCAGTTGCAGTTGATCGTCCTGCCGCCCTTCGATACGCGCAATCGCCATTGCCGCACTGCCACAAGGGCATGGCTGTTCGCTTGCCACCAGCACATCATCAAGTCGATAACGCACCACCGGCTGCGTGGTGCGGGTAAAGTCTGTGACGATCGGCACGAAACGGTGCTCATCCAGCCATTGCGGTTCAATGTGAACAAATTCTTCGTTGAGATGTAACGTGCCACACCGGCAGGTAGAGGCGAGAAAGCCTTCTGTCGCCTGATAGATTTCGCCCACATTGTTGAACACGCTTCGCAGTAATTCCCGATCCTGCGGCTCCAGAACTTCCGCCACCGAAATCACTTTTTTGACCTTTAGCGTTAGCTCTCCGGCAATCACCGCCAGCGCCAGTGCGCGTAATACCTGAGCTGGCGCGACAATAATCGTGGGCGCTCGCTGTTCCAGTTGTTTGAGTTGCGCCTGAAATGGCGCCAGCAGATCGTAAAAGTCGAGACTTAACCAGCGGTTATTCACGCTTTGATAGAGGTTGTTGTCCGCGCGCAAAAACAGTGCCACCCGCTCTTTGGCAAATAAACCGTCGGGCAGCACTTTTGCCAGCACACCGGCGGCCCAAATCTGTTGCTCGTGCGGGCTAACCACGAAAAGTCCACGACGCCCCGATGTACCTGATGAAAGGCCGACGCTAAACTTGCCCACGCTGGGTTTGAAATCACGACTCTGCTCACTGCGCATTGCACAGGCGAGAAGCTCGTCGCGCTTTAAACCCGCGGTATTCATCTCATCGAAATGCGCCATCATTAATGCTTTGTCCATCAACGGCCACTGGTTAAACGGCAACGCCAGATAACGCTGAAACCACGGGCTTTTAGATAAGACATTTTGCCGGAACGAATGCAGCCTTTTTGCCTGCCAGTATTCCAGCGCCTGGCGATCGGTGAAATGCAGCCTGCGGGTACGAAAGTAGCGCCAGAGTAAAGCCAACGGGATCATAAATCCCCCTCGTGGCACAAACGAATGTCCACTGCGCCGTTTTGCCAAAGCTGATGTAATTGCCCAAGCGTGCGGTAGTAGGCGTGGCTGTCGGACATAACCAGATGCGCCAGTGGTGAAGGCCCGCGCAATTCGCGGTAGTTTGCAGGAGCCCAAGCGGCATCGCCAGCCAGTAAAATCCAGCCGTTGTCGGTTAACACAAACGCGCCAGTGTGTCCGGCAGCATGACCGGGAAGCGGCACGAGGATAATTTCGCCATTGCTTTCTGGCAGCAAATAGCCACTCTCAAACGGTGCCAGTTCAGGAGGCATATTCACCGATGCGAAACTTTCAATAAAACGCAGTGAGGATTCAAAATTCTCCGGGATCAACCCTGGTACAAAGGCCTGACGCAGTGCGGCTATGCCACGCAGCGTTCTTACCTGCTGCCAACCTTCACCGGAACAGATGCAGGCGACATCAGGAAAATCTCGCAGGCCAGCAATATGATCGGCGTGAAAATGCGACAGAATGATCGCATCAACATCTTTTGCCGCCAGTCCGTGCGCGGAAAGTTGTCGCACCAGCGCCTGTTGTGGATCGAAATAAACCGGCGTGACCTGGCGATAAAGACGAAATACGCCGGATTGCGTGTAGTGTTCGAACCACGATGAATAACCGGTGTCCCACAGCCATCGTTTCTCGCCCGCTTCCAGCAGCCAGGCGCGGGCGGGGAATTTACACACTTTCAGCCCAGCCCCTTTCAGCGCAATACAGCCAATATGGGTACACCAGCCCGTTTCAAATGCGGTTATTTTTGCCATGTTCCCTCAGCCCATGTTCCCGCAACCATTGTCCCGTGATTGCAATACCTTGCTCCATCGAAAAGCGCGGGTGATATCCCAACTCTGTAATGGCCTTTTGCGCACTCAGCGTCATATCAAAACAGAGTGTTCCGGCGCTGTAACGTGTGATAACAGGTTCCTGATTAACGCATTTCCCGTACAGCTCCAGGCCGCGCACGACCAGAGAAAGCAATGGCCAGGGAACGGTAGTAATTTGGTAGCTCAATCCCAGTTGCTGGCGCAGCAAGGTGTCAAGCATTACAGATAATTTCTGCGGCTGATGATTGCTGATGTTGTAAATACTGCCTGAGCGTAATCCTTCAACTTGCATTGCCAGCTGCATGGCATACACCACGTTTTGCACGAAAGTGAGATCCAATAACGCTTCCCCCCCGCGCGGCAAACGTAAGCAACCGCCGCCCTGCTGCAACTGCTGCATCAGGCGGGGAACAATCACCTGGTCATGAGGGCCAAACAAACCACGGGGACGCAAAAGGATAAACCTCGTGGCAGGATATTGCGCTACTGCCCCGGCAATAGCCTGCTCAGCGGCATATTTACTGCTGGCATAATGGCTGGAAAATGTTCGCGCAAGATAATTTTCTGGCAGGTCATAGTGATGTTGAAAATCAAAGTAAACCGCAGGCGTGGAGATATGAATAAACCGGGGAATGTTCAGCCTGCCTGCCGCCTGTGCCAAAGTGTAGGTCGCTTTGACATTGGCAAGCCAGAATGCCGTTTTGTCGCCCCAGGGCGAAGACTTTGCCGCACAGTGCCAGACGGCATCGCAGCCTTCCATCAAGCGGGCGCAGTCATCCTCAGTTGCCTCGGTTAAATCGAGAGCCACAAACTGTGCACCTGCGCTTGCGAGAACTTTGCCAATCTCACGATTTCGCCCTGTTGCTACAACCGACACACCCGATTGCAACAAATATTGCACGGCATTTCGCCCGAGGCCGCTGGTCGCCCCTGTTACGAGGATCTTCACGGTAAAAGCACCATGCCAGCCAGCGTTAACCCCGCCGCCGTGCCAATCAACAGCGCAGGTTTATCCGCAGTAAAACGACCGCTAATTACCGCTTCATGCAGCGCTGTGGGTATAGACGCAGCAACCTGATTGCCGTAGAAGCGGTAGACATCAATAAGCGCAGATTCCGGCACTCGCAGCCGTTTACGCATATGTTCAAGGGAAAGATGACTAGCCTGATGCGGAACGACCGTAGCGATATCAGCCAGTTGCAGGCCGCTTTTTTGCAGTAAGCGCGAAAAATAATCTTCAATAAGTGAAGAGGCAAAACGAAACAGCGGTTTCCCCTGCATATGAAAAAGAAAGTCGCTGTCACTCACACCAGAACGAGGATTACGCCGCGTGCCGCCCGCACGAATTTCACACAGTTCGCTGCCTTCGGGATACATTTCGATCAGGCTGGCGATAATCCCGCTGCGACCATCGCCCCGCTCAACAATCGCGCACGCCGCGCCATCACCAAAAATGAGTGACGACTCTTCATGATTCCAGTCGATGCCGCGTGAAGCAATATCTGCCGAGACGATAGCAATGCGCCGATATGCTCCACAGTTTAATAATCCGGCAGCAACTTCCAGAGCGGAAATAAAGCTGACACAGCTACAGTTGATATCAAATCCGGCAACGCCTGCGGGCATAGCAGCGGCTTTAAGAATATGAATTGCGCTACAGGGTAATGCCTGTACGGCAATGGCTGACGCACAAATTAACAGATCAATATCAGAAGGTTTTAAGGCAGCCGATGCTAACGCATTATGCAACGCTTCTGCCGCCAGTTCGGCCTGGCTGGCGTCGTTGCTGGCAAAATAGCGCCAGCAAATGCCGGAACGTCGCTCAACGTAGCCCGCAGGTTTATTTAACTGAACATCCAGTTGTTGAGAGGTAATTTTATCAGGCGGTAAGGCGATCCCCGTGGCGATTATTTTTAATGCCGCAGAGATCGTCGATTGATTAGGTTGATCCACGGTCAGTGCTCCTTCACTGTTCCATAGGTGGGCCAATCATATAGATGAGGTTCGTTTCTCTACAATCTGAAATATCGACAATGTGTAACTGATGATTTCAGCAGGCTGACAACGTGCGTTACGTTATGCCGGATGCGGCGTGAACGCCTTATCCGGCATACATATCACGTAATATCAATGAATTGTACGACTCTGTAGGCCTGATAAGCGCAGCGCATCAGGCACTTTGTCGTGCTTAGTGGCGAGCGCGCACCAGCTGATACTTACGTGTCAGATACTCCACCGGTACGCTCCAGATGTGCACCAGACGCGAGAACGGGAACAGCAGGAATAACGTCATCCCCAGCACCAGGTGCAGACGGAAGATAAACGCGACACCATCAAGGTGTTGAGAAGCGCCACCGTGGAAGGTCACTACCGACTGCGCCCAGCCAACCAGTTTCATCATCTCGCTACCGTCCATATGCTGGGCAGAGAATGGAATGGTCAGCAGACCCAGCGCACACTGGATAACGAGCAGCGACAGGATCAGGATATCCGCTCCGGTAGTGGTTGCACGCACGCGTGGGCTGAACAGGCGGCGCTTCAGCAACAGCACGCCGCCAATCAGACACAGCACGCCGCTGGCACCACCAGCAAACATCGCCATTTTTTGTTTCACTTCGATCGGCAACCACGCTTCATACATCCAGTGCGGCGTCAGCATACCGAAGAAGTGGCCGACGAAAATCCCCAGAATGCCGATATGGAACAGGTTCGACGCCAGGTTCATTCCTTTACGGTCCAGCATCTGGCTGGATGCCGCGCGCCAAGTGTACTGCCCGTAGTCATAGCGCAGCCAACTACCAATCAGGAAGACCGCCCCGGCAATGTACGGGTAGATATCAAAGAAGAACATATTCAGGAATTGCATTAGTGCTGTCCTCCGGTGGTGATATTCAGATATTGCGGCGCGACGGCACCGGCAAAGCGACGCTGATGAGCAGTGATTGCTGAATCACCGCAGCCTTTGTCAGCAAAGAATTTAACCTGCTCTTCTTCCCAGACGGCATCCAGCGCCTGCGGCGTATCGTCGCGCGCTTCATCGGCAATTTTTTCCGCCACTTTGTCGCTGTCGATAGCGGTATTCGCCAGTTTCAGCAGCAGATCAAACAGCACTGCATAACGGCTTTCACGCTGTTGCAGACGCGCGCTCAGCAATGCCAGAATCGGCGCGATATCTTTCAAACCTTCCACGGCTTCGCTTTGCGGCAGCTGTGCCAGATATTCCAGATACAGCGGCAGATGGTCCGGCAATTCGCGGCTGTTTAACTGCAAGCCGTGCTGCTCGTACTGTGCCAACAGGTCAACCATTGCCTGACCACGATCGCGAGATTCACCGTGAACATGTTCGAATAGCAACAGTGACGTGGCGCGACCACGGTCGAACAGTTCGCTGTACTGCGCCTGGGCATCCAGCAGATCCATCGCCGTTAAATCGCGCAGGAAAATGCCCAGCGCATGGGCATCTTCTTTCGACAAATTTTCCGACGCGGCAATCGCCTCGAACATCTCCTGTTGATGCTGCCATAAGGCAGCATCCGGATATTCAAGGAGACGCGATACAATCACGAGTTCGATCATGGATGCGGCTCCGTTTTGCTGGTCACATCGATGGCATCGATACGACGGCTGTTGAACAGATTGAATTTGGTATCTGAACCGTGGCAGCCGTCACCAAAGGTAAAGCCGCAGCCATTTTTCTCCGGGAAGGCTTCCCGTGCCAGTTCACGATGGCTGCTTGGTACCACAAAGCGATCTTCGTAGTTAGCAATCGCCAGATAACGATACATTTCCTGCGCCTGGGCTTCGGTCAGACCGACCTCTTCCAGCGCACGGGTATCAACTTTACCGTCAACGGTTTCAGCACGTTTGTAATGACGCATCGCCAGCATGCGTTTCAGCGCACGCAGTACCGGTTGGGTGTCGCCTGCGGTCAGCAGGTTCGCCAGATACTGTACCGGGATACGCAGGCTTTCGACGTCTGGCAAAATGCCGTTGCTGCCCAACTCGCCAGCGTCTGCCACAGACTGAATCGGAGACAGAGGCGGCACGTACCAGACCATCGGCAAGGTGCGATATTCCGGATGCAGCGGCAGCGCCAGTTTCCATTCCATCGCCATTTTATAAACCGGCGACTGCTGCGCAGCTTCAATAACGCTCAGCGGGATACCATCTTTAATCGCCTGCTCGATGACCTTCGGATCGTTCGGATCGAGGAACACGTCCAGCTGACGCTGGTAGAGATCTTTTTCGTTCTCGGTGCTGGCCGCACGTTCAATGGCGTCCGCATCGTACAGCAGCACGCCGAGATAACGGATACGACCGACACAGGTTTCTGAACACACCGTCGGCTGACCGGCTTCAATACGCGGATAGCAGAAGATGCACTTCTCAGACTTACCGCTCTTCCAGTTGAAGTAGATTTTTTTGTATGGGCATCCGGTGATGCACATACGCCAGCCACGGCATTTGTCCTGATCGATCAGGACGATGCCATCTTCTTCACGCTTGTAAATCGCACCGCTCGGGCAGGTCGCCACACATGCCGGGTTCAGGCAGTGTTCGCACAGGCGCGGCAAATACATCATGAAGGTGTTTTCGAACTGGCTATACATCGCCTTCTGGATGTTGTCGAAGTTCTTGTCTTTCGCCAGTTTGTCAAACTCGCCGCCCAGGTCATCTTCCCAGTTCGGCCCTTTTTCGATTTTCGCCATCCGTTCGCCGGTAATCAGCGAACGCGGACGGGCAATCGGCTGCGATTTGCTGCCTTCCGGCGAGGTATGCAGGTTCTGATAGTCAAAATCAAACGGCTCGTAATAATCGTCGATCCCCGGCAGATGCGGGTTAGCGAAGATTTTACCCAGCAGCATGGCGCGGTTACCCATGCGTGGTTGCAGTTTGCCGTTGATTTTACGGATCCAGCCGCCTTTGTATTTTTCCTGGTTTTCCCAGTCGGTCGGGAAGCCCTGGCCCGGCTTGGTTTCCACGTTGTTGAACCACGCGTATTCCACGCCTTCGCGGCTGGTCCAGACGTTTTTACAGGTAACTGAACAGGTGTGGCAGCCGATGCACTTATCGAGATTCAGCACCATGCCGACTTGTGAACGAATTTTCATTTTACGCTCTCCTGTACCTGGTCATTGCCTTCGCCATCTAACCAGTCAATGTTCTTCATCTTACGCACTACAACAAACTCATCGCGGTTAGAACCTACAGTGCCGTAGTAGTTAAAGCCGTATGCCAGATGGGCATAGCCGCCGATCATATGCGTCGGTTTCGGCGTGATACGGGTGACCGAGTTATGGATACCACCACGCTGTTGGGTAATTTCCGAACCAGGCAGGTTAACGATACGTTCCTGCGCGTGGTACATCATGGTCATCCCTGCCGGAACACGCTGGCTGACAACCGCACGGGCAGTCAGTGCACCGTTGCTGTTGAAGACTTCAATCCAGTCGTTATCGGCGATACCCAGATCTTTGGCATCGGCTTCACTCAGCCAGACCACCGGACCACCGCGACCTAAAGTCAGCATCAGCAGGTTGTCGCTATAGGTGGAGTGGATCCCCCACTTCTGGTGCGGCGTCAGGAAGTTGAGCGCTTTTTCCGGATTACCGTTGGATTTCTGGCCCATCACTTCTTTCACCGAACGGGTGTCAATCGGCGGACGATAAACCAGCAGGCTTTCACCGAAATCACGCATCCACTGATGATCCTGATAAAGCAGCTGACGACCAGAGAGCGTGCGCCACGGGATCAGCTCGTGAACGTTGGTGTAACCGGCGTTGTAAGAAACGTGTTCATCTTCCAGACCAGACCAGGTCGGGCTGGAGATAATTTTGCGCGGCTGTGCCTGAATATCGCGGAAGCGGATCTTCTCGTCTTCTTTATTCAGCGCCAGATGCGTATGGTCACGACCGGTAAATTCGCTCAGGGCAGCCCAGGCTTTCACGGCTACCTGACCGTTGGTTTCCGGTGCCAGCGTCAGGATCATCTCCGCCGCATCAATGGCGGTGTTCAGCATCGGCTGACCTTTCGCCGGGCCTTCCGCTTTGGTGTAGTTGAGCTTACGCAGCAGATCCATCTCGCTCTGGGTGTTCCAGGCAATCCCTTTACCACCGTTACCGATTTTCTCCATCAACGGACCGATAGAGGTAAAGCGTTCGTAAGTTGCCGGATAATCGCGCTCTACGACCATAATGTGTGGTGCAGTTTTACCGGGGATCAGGTCGCATTCGCCTTTTTTCCAGTCTTTCACATCCAGCGGCTGTGCCAGTTCAGCGGCAGAGTCGTGCTGGATAGGCAGCGTGACGATGTCGGTTTCTTTACCCAGATGACCGACGCACACTTCGGAGAATTTCTTGGCGATAGCTTTGTAGATTTCCCAGTCGCTTTTCGCTTCCCAGGCCGGATCGACTGCCGCAGACAGCGGGTGAATAAACGGATGCATATCCGAAGTATTCATGTCGTCTTTTTCATACCAGGTCGCCGTCGGCAAAATGATGTCGGAGTAGAGACAGGTGCTCGACAGACGGAAATCCAGCGTCACCACCAGATCCAGCTTGCCTTCCAGACCGTTGTCCTGCCAGTCCACTTCTTCCGGCTTCACGCCGCCCTGTTGCCCCAGGTCTTTGCCCTGGATACCGTGTTCTGTCCCCAGCAGGTACTTGAGCATAAACTCATGACCTTTACCGGAAGAACCGAGCAGGTTAGAACGCCAGATGAACAGGTTACGCGGGTGGTTTTTACCGTTTTCTGGTTGTTCAGCCGCAAAACGGATGGAACCGTCTTTCAGGGATTTCACGGTGTAATCCACCGGATTCATCCCGGCTTTTTCTGCTTCGCCAGCGATAGTCAGCGGGTTAGTGCCTAACTGCGGTGCAGACGGCAGCCAGCCCATGCGTTCCGCACGAACGTTGAAGTCGATCAGATGTCCGGTGTAGCGGGATTTATCCGCCATCGGCGACAGCAGCTCTTCCGCAGTCACGGTTTCATAACGCCACTGACTGGAGTGGTTATAGAAGTAAGAGGTGCTGTTCATGTGACGCGCCGGACGCTGCCAGTCAAGGGCAAACGCCAGCGGCTGCCAGCCAGTTTGCGGACGCAGTTTTTCCTGACCTACGTAGTGCGCCCAGCCGCCGCCGCTCTGACCAATACAGCCGCAGAAAATCAGCATGTTGATCAGACCACGGTAGTTCATATCGAGGTGGTACCAGTGGTTCAGACCCGCACCGACGATAATCATCGAACGACCGTGCGTCTTGTCAGCGTTATCAGCAAATTCACGGGCAATACGGATAATCTGGCTGCGAGAAACGCCAGTGATCTGCTCGGCCCACGCCGGAGTGTAAGCTTTCACATCGTCGTAGCTGGTTGCGCAGTTAACGTCGTTCAGGCCGCGTTCCAGACCGTAGTTTGCCAGCGTCAGATCATAAACGGTGGTCACCAGAGCGGTGCTACCGTCGGCCAGTTGCAGGCGTTTTACCGGCAGTTTGTGCAGCAGAATGTTTTTCAGCTCCACTTTGTTGAAGTGTTCAGTGCCGTCGCCGCCAAAGTACGGGAAGCCCACTTCAGCGATCTCATCCTGGCTACCCAGCAGGCTCAGTTGCAGCTCAGTTTCTTCGCCGGTTTTACCGTCGCGCTGCTCCAGATTCCATTTGCCCTTCTCGCCCCAGCGGAAGCCAATAGAACCGTTCGGCGCAACCATTTCGCCATTGGTATTAAAGGCGACAGTTTTCCATTCCGGATTGTTTTCCTGGCCCAGCGCATCCACCAGATCGGCAGCGCGCAGCATACGACCCGCAGCGTAGTAACCGTCGCGCTCTTCCAGCATCACCAGCATCGGCATGTCGGTGTAGCGACGCACATAGTCGGTGAAATACTGGCTTGGGTTGTCGAGGTGGAATTCACGCAGCATTACGTGGCCCATCGCCAGCGCCATTGCCGCATCGGTGCCTTGTTTCGGTGCCAGCCAAAGATCGCACAATTTGGCGATTTCAGCGTAGTCAGGCGTTACGGCAACAGTTTTGGTGCCTTTGTAACGCACTTCAGTAAAGAAGTGAGCATCCGGGGTACGCGTCTGCGGCACGTTTGAACCCCAGGCGATGATGTAGCTGGAGTTGTACCAGTCAGCGGATTCCGGAACGTCAGTTTGCTCGCCCCAGGTTTGCGGAGACGCAGGAGGCAGGTCGCAGTACCAGTCGTAGAAGCTCAAGCAAGTACCGCCAATCAGCGAGAGATAGCGCGCACCCGATGCGTAAGAAACCATCGACATTGCCGGAATTGGCGAGAAGCCAGCGACACGGTCCGGGCCGTAGTTTTTGATGGTGTAAACGTTAGATGCGGCGATCAGTTCGTTCACTTCCTGCCAGGAAGAACGAACAAAACCACCGCGTCCACGCGCCTGCTTAAAGCTTTTCGCTTTATCGGCGTCTTCAATGATAGAAGCCCATGCCTCAACCGGATCGCTATGCAGCGCCTTCGCTTCACGCCACATTTTCATCAGGCGTTTGCGCATCATTGGGTATTTCAGGCGGTTGGCGCTATAGAGATACCAGGAGTAGCTGGCGCCGCGCGGGCAGCCGCGAGGTTCATGGTTTGGCAGGTCCGGACGGGTACGCGGATAGTCAGTCTGCTGGGTTTCCCAGGTCACCAGACCGTTTTTAACGTAGATTTTCCAGCTACAGGAGCCGGTGCAGTTTACCCCGTGGGTAGAGCGGACGATTTTGTCATGCTGCCAACGCTGGCGATATCCATCCTCCCAGTCACGGTTGGTATTGAGAAGCTGGCCATGCCCATCGGCAAAGGTTTCGCCCTTCTGCTTGAAGTAGCGAAACCGGTCCAGGAATTTACTCATCGGTTTTCTCCTGTGGGAGCCTGTCGGCTCTCTGATAAATCGACATTGCTAATGTTTAAAGGCAAGGTAACGCTCTGAAACAACGTGGGAATTGATAACGATCAAGAGTGGTGGGGATGAAAAATAAAGTAAATTCCTAAGATACTCCTTAAGGGTAATTAATGGCTTATATCTAACAGACTGTAAATTAATGGTTTTTATGCTATCTCACATTTATACATTTCGGATTTTTATACAGGTGGGTATTAAGGAGTATCCCCCATGGATGACATATTAATGGTGCTTAATTGACGCAATTGAAAATAATTAGCGCCCTCAAAGTATGTTGTAACTAAATGACAATTAAAAAAAGCGCGACATTACGCCGCGCAAAGGATAATCAAATATTTTACTCTATATAATTCGAGTTACAGGAAGGCGGCAAGTGAATGAATCCCAGGAGCTTACTAAAGTAAGTGACTGGAGTGAATGAACGCAGCCGCAGCACATGTAACCCGAAGTATGACGAGTAACGATTTATTTTTTAGAATGCCGACCGTATACCGCCCAGGTAATCACCACGCAGGCGATATAGAAAATCAAAAATACTTTCATTGCACCGACTGGCGAACCCGTTAATGCCAGTGAGCTACCAAACGCTTTCGGGATAAAGAAGCCACCGATAGCGCCAATCGCAGAGATGAAACCCAGTGCCGCCGCAGTGTCGGTTGCCGCTTCACGCATGGCACGTTCGTCAGAACCCCCTTCTGCTTTCACGCGATCCATTGTCAGTTTACGGAAGATCACGGAAATCATCTGGAAAGTGGAACCACTACCCAGCCCAGCGGTCAGGAACAGTGCCAGGAAGACTGCAAAGAACGCCATAAAGCTTCCGCCCTGCCCGTCAGTCGGTAAGGTGAGGAACAGCAAGCCACTGAAAATCGCCATCAGCACGAAGTTCACCAGCGTGACACGGGTACCGCCAAGACGGTCAGACAATGCACCACCAGCAGAACGCGCCAGTGCGCCAATAAACGGTCCGAAGAAGGCGTAGTGCAGAATCTGCACGTCCGGGAACTGCGTTTTTGACAACATGGCAAAGCCCGCAGAGAAACCGATGAAGGAGCCGAAGGTTGCCAGATACAGCAGACTCATAATCCACAGATGCCCACGTTTGAGTACCGGTAACTGCTCCTTGATGGAGGCTTTCGAGGTAGCAAGGTCGTTCATGCCAAACCATGCCGCGATGGTGAAGATGGCGAGGAACGGCACCCATACCCAGGACGCGTTCGCCAGATACAGCTCGGTGCCATCAGGCTGTGTTACACCCTGGCTACCAAATGCAGCAAAAATTGACAGTGATACCACCAGCGGAGCAACCAGCTGCATGACGCTGACACCCATGTTGCCCAGACCACCATTCAGGCCCAGCGCGCCACCCTGCTTCTGCTTCGGAAAGAAGAAGCTGATGTTTGCCATACTGGAGGCGAAGTTCGCGCCAGCAAAGCCGCACAGCAGAGAGATGATGATGAAGACGCTATAAGGCGTGGAGGTATCCTGAACGGCAAAACCCAGCCAGACGCAAGGAATAATCAGAATACCGGTGCTGAATGCCGTCCAGCGACGACCACCGAAGATTGGAACCATAAAGGAGTATGGAACACGTAATAATGCGCCAGAAACTGAAGGTAGCGCAGTCAGCATAAATAGCTGATCGGTCGTAAAATTAAAGCCGACTTTCGGTAGGTTCACCGCAACGGCACTGAATAACATCCATACGCAAAACGCCAGAAGCAGGCAGGGAACGGAAATCCACAGGTTACGGCTGGCGATGCGTTGACCGCGTTGTTGCCAGAACGCAGGATCTTCCGGTCGCCAATCTGTAATGACTGCTCCAGTAGCCCTTTCGGGGGCGGATGAGTGACTCATAGACACCTCTGATACTCGTTTCGATGTCTGCCACCTTAGTGTCTGTAGCCAAAGGCAATTTGATGTAAATCAAACGACAATATAACTTTATCTATCATTGATATTTATCATTACCCATAGTGAGTACAGAGATTTCATAAAAATTTTGAGATTTTTCACGACACTGTAAAATCCCTACCCTTACTGACGTAAAGCGACTAACCACACGGCAAATAAGGAGTAACTCTTTCCGGGTATGGGTATACTTCAGCCAATAGCCGAGAATACTGCCATTCCAGAATGTATCGTCACATTCATTAAGGTTATTGCTCATTCAAAGCCTGAAGGAAGAGGTTTATATGCTTAAACGTTGTCTCTCTCCGCTCACCCTGGTTAATCAGGTTGCGCTGATTGTTTTGCTTTCTACCGCCATTGGACTGGCGGGGATGGCAGTTTCTGGCTGGCTGGTGCAAGGCGTTCAGGGCAGCGCCCATGCGATCAACAAAGCGGGATCGCTGCGCATGCAAAGTTACCGTCTGCTGGCGGCTGTGCCATTAAGCGAGAATGACAAGCCCTTAATCAAAGAGATGGAACAAACGGCATTTAGCACCGAGTTAACTCGTGCGGCAGAACGAGACGGGCAACTGGCGCAATTACAGGGGCTACAGGATTACTGGCGCAATGAATTGATTCCTGCGCTGTTGCGTGCACAAAACCGCGAAACGGTGTCGGCAGACGTCAGCCAGTTTGTTGCCGGGCTTGATAAGTTGGTTTCTGGTTTCGATCGCACCACCGAAACGCGTATTGAGACAGTTGTGCTGGTCCACCGGGTAATGGCTGTCTTTATGGCGCTTTTACTGGTGTTTACCATTATCTGGCTGCGAGCGCGTTTGCTTCAACCGTGGCGACAATTACTGGCAATGGCCAGCGCTGTCAGTCATCGCGATTTTAGTAAGAGAGCGAATATCAGCGGACGAAACGAGATGGCGATGTTGGGGACTGCACTGAACAATATGTCTGCTGAACTGGCGGAAAGTTATGCCGTGCTTGAGCAGCGGGTACAGGAGAAAACTGCCGGACTGGAGCATAAAAATCAGATTCTCTCTTTTTTGTGGCAGGCCAACCGCCGTTTGCATTCCCGCGCTCCGCTGTGTGAACGCCTGTCGCCTGTGCTTAACGGTCTGCAAAATTTAACCTTGTTGCGTGATATCGAACTACGGGTATATGACACGGAAGATGAAGAGAACCATCAGGAGTTCACCTGTCAGCCAGATATGACTTGCGATGATAAAGGCTGCCATCTCTGCCCACGCGGCGTTTTACCCGTTGGCGATCGCGGCACTACGTTGAAATGGCGGTTAGCGGATTCTCATATGCAGTATGGTATTTTGCTGGCTACCCTGCCGCAGGGGCGTCATCTTAGCCATGATCAACAACAACTGGTGGATACCCTGGTTGAACAGCTCACCGCCACGCTGGCGTTGGATCGCCATCAGGAGCGCCAGCAGCAGTTGATCGTGATGGAAGAGCGTGCCACCATTGCGCGCGAACTGCATGATTCTATTGCTCAATCGCTCTCTTGCATGAAAATGCAGGTAAGTTGTTTACAGATGCAAGGCGACGCGCTGCCAGAAAGCAGCCGCGAACTGTTAAGCCAGATCCGTAACGAACTGAATGCGTCCTGGGCGCAGTTGCGTGAGTTACTCACCACATTTCGTTTACAGCTCACCGAACCAGGATTACGTCCCGCACTGGAGGCGAGCTGCGAAGAGTACAGCGCCAAATTTGGCTTCCCGGTGAAGCTGAATTACCAATTGCCGCCACGTCTGGTGCCTTCACATCAGGCAATCCATCTGTTGCAAATTGCCCGTGAGGCATTAAGTAACGCCCTCAAACATTCGCAAGCAAGTGAGGTGGTGGTTACGGTGGCGCAAAACGATAATCAGGTAAAACTGACCGTTCAGGATAATGGCTGCGGCGTGCCTGAAAATGCCATCCGCAGCAATCACTACGGCATGATAATAATGCGCGACCGTGCGCAAAGTTTACGAGGCGATTGCCGCGTCCGCCGTCGTGAATCAGGTGGCACCGAAGTGGTGGTCACCTTTATTCCCGAAAAAACTTTCACAGACGTCCAAGGAGATACCCATGAGTAATCAGGAACCGGCTACTATCCTGCTGATTGACGATCACCCGATGCTGCGAACTGGCGTAAAACAGCTTATTAGTATGGCACCAGATATCACCGTGGTTGGCGAAGCGAGTAATGGCGAACAGGGTATTGAACTGGCGGAGTCTCTTGATCCCGATCTGATCCTGTTAGATCTCAATATGCCCGGCATGAACGGTCTGGAAACGCTGGATAAACTGCGCGAAAAGTCCCTCTCCGGCCGTATTGTGGTGTTCAGCGTCTCTAACCATGAAGAGGACGTGGTAACCGCATTGAAACGCGGTGCAGATGGCTATCTGTTAAAAGATATGGAGCCAGAAGATTTACTGAAAGCATTGCATCAGGCTGCCGCTGGCGAAATGGTCTTAAGCGAAGCGTTGACCCCTGTTCTGGCCGCCAGCCTGCGCGCTAACCGCGCTACGACTGAGCGTGATGTTAACCAGTTAACACCACGTGAACGCGACATTCTAAAACTAATAGCCCAGGGCTTACCGAATAAGATGATTGCCCGTCGCCTGGACATCACTGAAAGCACGGTTAAAGTGCATGTGAAACACATGCTGAAAAAAATGAAGCTCAAATCTCGTGTAGAAGCTGCGGTATGGGTGCATCAGGAACGTATTTTCTGATTACGGTTCCCAGATCGGTTCGTCGTTCGACATTGCGTCGAAAGGTTCGGCAAGCGTTAGCGTGATCTCATTGGAAGAGACACGCTGCCCCTGGTTATCCTCCACCACTACCGACAATCGCCATTGATTGCTCGCCCCTTCCCCACTTTGCCAGTCCGGCATGATCAACGTCCAGCCATCCGCACTATTGGCTGTCGCTCCCGATGTCAGACTTAACATCTGCGTATCTCCCTGCCAGATCAATTGCCGAATACCGTAATGACTGCGAATTTGTAATTTCAGTGGCACGGTTTCACCAGGTTTAAGATCCCAGGGCGGCGTCGCCAGAAACACCGTTAAGGTTTTACGCTGCCGATACTCAATAGTCGGCAGATTATTTCGCTGCGGATTGTCATAGCGACTACCGCGTAGCGACTGGCTTTCAGCAACTTCGCCAGCAGAAAGCTGTTTGTTGAGCGGCACGCCAAAACGGTAGTTAATATTCAGTCCGAGGTTATTTTGCCTTTCTCCACTTTCCCCCTGTTTATGCAGGGCGGTTACTGTAACGAGTGGGACAGGTGTGTAATTTAGTCCAAGACTCAAGGCGACGGGATTGTGATAACCCGTGCCGGTGTTAAACAAATCAACACTCTGACCAAAATATTGTTCGAGGCTAACGCTGGTGTTGATATGCTGGTAAAACGGCATCCGCATCCGGGCCGTCAAGTCGTAACCACGCGCCATTCGTTGCTCGAGCGTGGCGGTCTGTTCACGCCAGGAGGCAAAAGGCTGATAATAGTTTGCTGACAACCGCAAATATTCCCCCCACGCTTCGGCACCGAAACCTGCTCGCTGGAGATTTTGATCCAGCAAGTTGTCATAAAAAGTGTTATATCCCACCAGCCAGTTGCCACGCGCCCAGCGTTGGCCTGCGCCAAGGTTACTGACCAGACCATCATCCTGCTGAGTGAGCCCAATCTGGCTCCATGTAAGATAACGTTCGTTATCCTGTAGCGGTACAAACCAGCTCCCCCGGCTACCTGTAAAATGTCCTTCGTTATCCACTTTGACGTCGACACTGGCGTTCCCCCACGGCGATAGCCAGGATTCCACGTGCTGATTGACCTGCTGGCTAAGCGCATCGCGGACTTTTCCCAACGCAAAAGCTCTCGCCTGCTCGCCAGTGTCCTGGCCTTTATCAGTCATACTGGTTTCACCAAAATCTTTCACAATTTCAGCAAAATGTTTTTCACCGTCATGATTTTCCGCAGCCATTCCTAAGTCAGGAAGACCGTCACTGTCGTTATCAAAAGGATTTGCCGCTTGCTGTTTAAAAGAGGACTGTGCGCTAGCTATACCGCCTGCCAGCAGCAAGAGTAAACAAATTGCGATAATGCGGGGGACGAAACGGCTCAAAACGTCAGTAATTTCCAATAAAAATGAACAGCTACAGCTTTATAGAATAACGATTACTGGTAATTTTTCTTGTACTTTTGCATGCTTTATGACAAATCCTAAAAAATGTGTCGGATTGGTCAGACAGCACACAAGCTGTAAGATAGAAACTGAACATCTAATTCCCTGAATACAGGAGTAAATAATGCAAAGAATCGTGATCGTTGCCAATGGCGCCCCCTACGGGAGCGAATCCTTATTTAACAGCCTGCGGCTGGCCATTGCGCTACGAGAGCAGGAAAGCTACCTGGATCTGCGTCTATTCCTGATGTCTGATGCGGTCACTGCCGGATTGCGCGGACAAAAACCTGGGGAAGGCTATAACATTCAGCAAATGCTGGAGATCCTCACGGCGCAAAATGTGCCAGTGAAATTGTGCAAAACCTGCACCGATGGTCGTGGCATCAGCACACTTCCACTGATTGATGGAGTGGAAATTGGTACTCTGGTAGAACTGGCGCAATGGACGCTGCTTGCCGATAAAGTGCTCACATTTTAACTTCAGTATGGGGCGCTCAAGATAATAGAGATGCCCCACTGCTAAAATGTTTTATCGGGCAAACCCGGGCCGTAACACACCATCCGGGAAATTTTCCGCCAGAAGTTTTTTCACCGACACCAGTAAATCACTCAGCCCGTCATCCTGCATCCCCAGTTTGTTAAGCGCTTGTTCCAGGGAAAACAAGTACTGTGCGTTGGTTCCTAACGGCCCACTCGCCGCAGCAATCAACGGGGCAATCACCTGAGCGCGGGTATCGGATTCATACTCAGGATGACGCGGGTCCATAATGAACACCAGCGCATTGACGGTGCGGCCATCGTCAAGATGAAGCTGACACCAGGACGGCAGATAGCAGCCAGTAATCATCTCACGCTTCCACAGTAAGGTCAGCTCCTGCTCCAGAGACTCTTCCGGCAGACGATACGCAACGCCCGTGGTACGCCCGCCCTCTTTCAGTGCAAGCATCCTCCCCGGCTGGTGCGCAGTCCCCCGCCCGGCAGTAAGCCGCAAACAGAAAGCACGATGCCACCCAACCAGCGTACCGGTGCACGACTCGGTAAACTCCAGCGCCGGATTCCACATTAATGATCCATAGCCGAAGATCCACACCGGTCCCTCATCAGGTCGACAAGCCAGCGTCGCCGCCAGCGAGGCCGCCCGTTGTTCTGCCGACCATAAGAGTGATTCTTCAATGGCACCAAATGCCGTTTTACAATCGGCATTCATCAAGAAATCACGCGTTATCACCTTACACCTCCGCCACTGCATACTTCCCTGCGACAACTTTTTGGTGTCTTCCGGACATTTTTACTGCTCATTTTGAAACCACTATTGGGACAATATGCAATCCACAGACCACTTGCAAGGCAACACCGCACGAATGGCTTTAACTTGCCGCTGAGTTTTACGATTTTTTATGCCATTTATCATCATCGCCTTTGGCATATTCATGTTTCACCGCAGCCCAGGCCACTTTATGTGCGGTCTCTTCGCGACTGGCATCATCACGCCGGTCTTCTTTATCTTTATATTGCTCCCAGGCGCTGTTGAATGCTTCTTTATAGATATCCTGGGCATGAGTGGGTAAAACGTGTTTTACGCTTTCCGGCAGGTCGCTTTTCGTTTTATACGGCATTGTTGACTCCTTTATTAAAATTGAACATTAAGTGTGGTCAACAATATCCCCTCTTGCCAAAACATAAGAATTCTCAGGTCAGACTCTTCTTAAGAGACGCGAATACAAACATTGTCTAAACACGTAGCTTATTTTTATGCTCCGAAGAGTAAAAAAACGACTACGGGGTAAAATTTCGTAAAATGTTACCGATATCCTGACACTTTCTGTTATTTTTCCTGCCTATTTATTACATTTCCGACAAATTCATCTGCAAAGGATAACCATAATGACAAATGCTCACGAGGCGGTAAAAACCCGCCACAAGGAGACTTCGCTTATTTTCCCGGTTCTGGCGCTGGTAGTGCTGTCCCTGTGGGGAAGCAGTCAAACACTACCAGTGGTTATTGGCATCAATCTTCTTGCTCTTATTGGTATTTTAAGCAGTGCTTTTAGTGTTGTCCGTCATGCGGACGTACTAGCCCATCGTCTGGGTGAACCTTACGGTTCGCTTATTCTTAGCCTTTCCGTCGTTATTCTTGAAGTCAGTTTGATTTCAGCCTTAATGGCGACCGGCGATGCAGCGCCGACGTTAATGCGAGATACGCTCTATTCAATCATTATGATTGTTACCGGCGGACTGGTTGGTTTTTCATTACTGCTGGGTGGCCGTAAATTTGCTACCCAATATATGAATCTGTTTGGTATTAAACAGTATTTAATTGCCCTGTTCCCATTAGCCATAATCGTGCTGGTATTTCCGATGGCGCTGCCTGCGGCGAATTTTTCGACCGGTCAGGCGTTACTTGTGGCATTAATTTCCGCAGCGATGTACGGCGTATTTTTGCTGATTCAGACCAAAACGCATCAAAGCCTGTTTGTCTATGAGCATGAAGATGACAGCGATGATGACGATCCGCATCATGGCAAACCGTCCGCTCATAGCAGCCTGTGGCATGCCATCTGGTTAATTATCCATCTAATTGCCGTTATTGCGGTCACCAAAATGAACGCCAGCCCGCTGGAAACATTGCTCACCAGCATGAATGCGCCGGTGGCCTTTACCGGTTTCCTGGTAGCGCTATTGATTCTGTCGCCGGAAGGTTTAGGCGCGTTAAAAGCAGTTTTAAGCAACCAGGTCCAGCGCGCGATGAATCTGTTCTTTGGCTCGGTATTAGCGACTATTTCGCTTACCGTACCTGTCGTAACGCTTATCGCCTTTATGACGGGTAATGAATTGCAGTTTGCTCTGGGCGCACCAGAGATGGTGGTAATGGTAGCCTCTTTAGTACTGTGCCATATTTCATTTTCGACTGGCCGTACTAACGTACTCAACGGCGCGGCGCATCTGGCACTGTTTGCAGCTTATTTAATGACAATATTTGCCTGACATTTATATCTCCTCCGATAGCGGAAATCGGAGGAGATAATAAAAATTATCTGCTTATAGTATTTCTTCATACTACCTGAACAGATCGTTACTCAGATTTGCGAGCTTGTACCACAACCTGCACGAAACCACTGCAACAGCTGATGAAAAGCCGGAACGCGTACAGCATTGCGCACATTTCAGGGATGAAGTGAATATAAATTGAGCCGTAGTATCCACACCAAGCCGGAGTTATCCGGTGAGGCGCAATGTTGTGGGGGCTTTATCCCTGGCGGCATTGGTTGCTGGAAAGAGAAAACCCCCGCACGTTGAGAGGTCAAACCTGACAACAGAACGGGGGCTAATCTTGAACCAGAACAATTCAAGAATAGCCGCGAAATGTTGTCATTACAACAAAAAGGCGGTTATATGACGCTCGCGCAGTTTGCCGTGATTTTCTGGCACGACCTGGCAGCACCGATCCTTTCGGGAATTATTACCGCAGCGATTGTCAGCTGGTGGCGTAGCCGGAAGTAAGGTGAAAACGGGCGTCAGGCTGCCGTAATGGCAATATGCGCCCGAAACCGGCCGCAGGGTTAACAGCCTGCGGCCTTTTTTGTATTTATCTCTTCCACAAGTAGACACTAGCAACCAGATCTGGAAGCTCATCCAGTGCACTCATGAAACGACTGCAACAGCTGATGAAAAGCCGGAACGCGAACAGCATTGCACACATTTCAGGGATGAAGTGAAGATGAATTGAGACGTAGTATCGACACCAAGCCGGAGTTATCCGGTGAGGCGCAATGTTGCGGGGGCTTTATCCCTGGTGGCATTGGTTGCTGGAAAGAGAAAACCCCCGCACGTTGAGAGGTCAAACCTGACAACAGAACGGGGGCTAATCTTGAAACCAGACACTTCAAGAATAGCCGCAAAATGTTGTCATTACAACAAGGCGGCTATATGACGCTCGCGCAGTTTGCCGTGATTTTCTGGCACGACCTGGCAGCACCGATCCTGGCGGGAATTATTACCGCAGCGATTGTTGGCTGGTGGCGTAGCCGGAAGTAAGGTGAAAACGGGCGTCAGGCTGCCGTGATGGCAATGTGCGCCCGAAACCGGTCGCAGGGGTAACAGCCTGCGGCCTTTTTTGTCTTCTTTGACCATGAAAAAAGCCCTATCGTATAACGATAAGGCTTTTGTTTTCAAAGCAGAAAAGATTACTTGCTGGTATCCAGTTCTTCGAAACCTTTAACCAGATCATCAATCGCTTTCATCTGCTTGAGGAACGGCTCCAGTTTAGCCAGCGGCAGCGCGGATGGACCGTCACATTTCGCATGTTCCGGATCCGGATGCGCTTCAATAAACAGACCAGCCAAACCTACAGCCATACCGGCACGTGCCAGTTCGGCAACCTGGGCGCGGCGACCACCAGAAGCTGCACCAAACGGATCGCGGCATTGCAGTGCGTGGGTAACGTCGAAAATTACCGGGGAGTTGCCAGAGACTTTCTTCATTATGCTGAAGCCCAGCATATCAACGACCAGGTTGTCGTAACCAAAGTTAGCGCCACGGTCACAAAGAATCACTTTATCGTTGCCGCCTTCTTTGAATTTATCAACGATATTACCCATTTGGCCTGGGCTCACGAACTGTGGTTTCTTGACGTTAATTACCGCGCCAGTCTTCGCCATTGCTTCCACCAGGTCAGTCTGGCGAGCAAGAAACGCTGGCAACTGAATAACATCTACCACATCAGCAACAGGCTGTGCCTGGCTTGGCTCGTGAACGTCAGTAATAATTTTTACGCCAAATGTCTGTTTCAGTTCCTGGAAGATTTTCATCCCTTCTTCCAGTCCTGGTCCACGATAAGAGTGGATGGAGGAACGGTTGGCTTTGTCAAAAGAGGCTTTGAACACGTAAGGGATACCCAGTTTCTGGGTTACGGTTACGTAGTGTTCGCAAATGCGCATCGCCAGATCGCGAGATTCCAGCACGTTCATACCACCAAACAGCACGAACGGCAGGTCATTTGCTACGTTGATGTCGCCAATGCTAACCACTTTTTGTTTCATAGGATCGCCTTAATCTTAAGTAAAGTGTCGATTAATTAATGCAGCACAATATGTTTATGCGCGATGTTGTTAATTTGCGCACGTATCATTTCGCTGATCGGGTCTTCCGGACACTGTTCAACGAAATAATTTAAATCATTCAACGCAACGTGTTCGCAATCCAGTTGCGCGTAAATCAACCCACGATCGCGAATTTCATACGGATCTTCCGGGTTAAATTGTAATAAGGCCTCGCTGGTGCGTAATGCCAGTTCCATCTGATTTTCTTCCATCAGCGACGCTTTCAGCGTATCCAACAGTTTACGGATAACCTCAATGTTATCGGCTTCATCCAGGTCTTCATAAAACAGTTCCGCAGACGGGCTGATATTTCCCTTTAACCACACATCCAGCATATGTTCGCTTAATGATTCACCGTTAAAAGGGTTAATCAGCCAGATTTCTCCGTCCGGGCATTCTATGCGCAATATAAGCTGCGTTGGGAATATCACCGGCAATAGTGGCAAATCGAGACGATTAGCAACCCACAATAAAACGGCGCCTAACGATACCGCACTGCCCTGCCGATTTTTTAGCACTTGATCAAGCCATAATGCATCGGAAAGACGATAAACACCACGTGAGGCTTTAAACCCCCATTCGCCGTAAAACAGCGCGATTAATTTTTCCAGCTGCTCTTCTAATGGCAGAAGCTGGCTAATTTCTTCCTTCGCCAGACTAACGAGACGCTCCAGTTCGTCGTAGACATCTTGCGAGGGAAAATCGCGGCGGATTGCTTCGCAAGCCAGGATCATGCCTTCGCACAATGGTGCTTTATTAAATTCGAAATCAGCTAACGATCTCATGACTTACCCCAGTAACGGTACTTTTGTGGTGGCGAGTTTAATGATGATGTACAGCACCACCAGCGCCAGCGGGAAGGCAATAATGCGCGCCTGCTGACTGTGCATCCGACGATAATCGAGTGCAATAAAACCCAAAACGATATAAATGATAACCCCAAACAGCTTTTCAGTCAGCCATTCAGCCTGCCCGGAAAATGGCAGGATGTGCGCTTTAGCCATCAGCGCGATGCCGCTAAGCAATAACACCGTGTCGACAACCGGCGGCACAATGCGCGTCCAACGAGCGAATGCCAGTGGATGCTCCTGGTAACGTAGCCAGAATCGTAGGGTTAAGAGCCCAACAGAAAGCGCAATGCTAATGAGATGAACGCTAAGCAGCGTAGTAAAACTTAACATCGATAATAGCGACCGAGCGTTACACGCTCGTTATCACCATAGTCCCGACAGGTTTCGACTTCATGATATCCCGCGTGGATAAATGCCTGTCGCACAGCTTCGCCCTGCTGCCAGCCATGTTCCAGAAGCAGAAAACCGCCGGATACCAGCGCGTTACGCGACTGTTCGATGATATGCACGATGTCTGCCATTCCGCTGTCTGCCGCAACCAGCGCAGTGAGTGGCTCAAAGCGAACATCGCCTTGTTGAAGATGTGGATCCTGCTCGTCGATATACGGCGGATTGCTGACAATCATCGTAAACTGCTGCCCGGCTAGCGCGCTAAACCAGTCGCTTTGCAGGATGTGGATATTTTTGATTGCCAGATTTTGCGCATTGCGCTTCGCAAGAGCGATAGCGTCAGGCATTCGGTCAACCGCCGTAACATCGCAATCCGGGCGTTCGCTGGCCAATGCCAGTGCAATTGCCCCTGTGCCAGTTCCAAGATCGAGAATGCGGCAAGGTTGTTCAGGCAATCGCGCCAGTGCCTGTTCCACCAGACATTCCGTATCCGGGCGCGGAATTAAGGTCGCTGGCGAAACAAATAACGGCAACGACCAGAACTCACGCACACCGGTTAAATGAGCAATAGGTTCACCGGCACGGCGACGGGCTAAAAGCGCGTCGAGTTGCTCACATTGCTCTTCAGTCAACTGCGTTTCACCAAAGGCGAGAATATAAGTGCGCCCCTTGCCGGTAACATGCTCCAGCAGGATTTCAGCATCGCGCCGCGGGCTTTCGCTCGCCTGAAGTTGGCTTATTGCTTCACGTAACCAGTGTTGATATTCCATTATTCCTGCTCGGACAACGCCGCCAGTTGGTCGGCCTGATGTTCCTGGACGATCGGTTCTATCAGCATATCCAGTTTACCTTCCATTACTTCATCCAGACGGTAGAGCGTCAGGTTGATGCGGTGATCGGTAACACGCCCCTGCGGGAAGTTGTAGGTACGGTTACGATCGCTGCGATCGCCGCTACCCAGCAAGTTGCGACGGGTGGAAGCCTCTGCCTGCTGGCGTTTTGCCATTTCCGCCGCATGGATACGAGCACCGAGCACTGAAAGCGCCTTCGCTTTGTTTTTATGCTGCGAACGTTCGTCCTGACATTCAACAACAATACCGGTCGGCAAGTGAGTAATACGAATTGCCGAATCGGTGGTGTTAACGTGCTGACCACCTGCGCCTGAGGAACGGAAAGTATCAATACGCAAATCTGCCGGGTTGATATCCGGTAGTTCCGCTTCCGGCAGCTCCGGCATTACCGCTACGGTACAAGCAGAAGTATGAATACGCCCTTGCGATTCCGTCGCAGGAACACGCTGCACGCGATGGCCGCCAGATTCGAATTTCAAACGTCCATACACACCATCACCGCTAATTTTGGCGATGATCTCTTTATAACCGCCATGTTCACCCTCGCTGGCGCTCATGATTTCTACACGCCAGCGGCGGGCTTCGGCGTAGCGGCTGTACATACGGAACAGATCGCCAGCGAACAGCGCCGCTTCATCACCACCAGTTCCGGCACGCACTTCAAGGAAGGCGTTACGTTCGTCATCGGGATCTTTTGGCAGCAAAAGAACCTGTAACTGTTGTTCCAGTTGCTCGCTTTTTTCTTTGGCTTCACGCAGCTCGTCCTGCGCCATTTCACGCATTTCCGGATCGTCGAGCATTATCTGCGCGGTTTCGATATCTTCCTGAACCTGTTGCCAGTCGGTAAAACAGCGCGAAACATCACTTAATTGAGCATATTCACGTGATAATGCGCGAAAACGTTCCTGGTCGGCGATGGTTTGCGCATCACCCAGCAGTGCCTGAACTTCTTCATGGCGTTCATGCAGGGCTTCCAGTTTGGCAACGATAGAAGGCTTCATAGGCGTAAATGCACCCTGTAAAAAAGAAAATGATGTACTGCTACTCCAGCCCGAGGCTGTCGCGCAGAATATTCAGGCGTTCGTTATCCCCGTCACGGGCGGCCTGTTGAAGTGATTTCGTTGGCGCATGGATCAGGCGGTTAGTTAGTTTCCATGCCAGATCCTGCATTATGGCTTGCGCGTCGCCGCCCTGTTCCAGGGCCGCTAACGCTTTGGCGGTTAACTCATCGCGAACTTGTTCAGCCTGGCTGCGATAATCGCGAATGGTTTCGCTGGCGCTTTGTGCGCGTAGCCACGCCATAAATTCGCTGGTTTCCTGGGCGACGATAGTTTCCGCCTCAACTGCGGCGGCTTTACGTTGCGCCAGGTTGTGCGAAATAATGCTTTGCAGATCATCAACGCTGTAAAGGTAGGCATTCGCCAGTTTGCCAACTTCTGGCTCAACATCGCGTGGAACGGCAATATCGACCAGCAGCATCGGTTGGTTGCGACGACTTTTTAATGCGCGCTCCACCATGCCTTTACCGATAATCGGCAGCGGGCTAGCGGTGGAACTGATGATGATATCGGCTTCACACAGACGCTCGTCGATATCGCTCAGGGCAATCACTTCCGCGCCGACTTCATCTGCCAGAATTTGGGCACGTTCGCGAGTACGGTTGGCGATAATCATCTTCTGTACTTTGTGTTCGCGCAGATGACGCGCCACCAGCTCGATGGTTTCGCCCGCGCCAACCAGCAATACGGTCACCGTAGAGAGCGATTCAAAGATCTGCCGCGCCAGCGTACAAGCCGCAAATGCAACAGATACCGCACTGGCGCCAATATCCGTTTCAGTGCGAACGCGTTTCGCCACGGAGAAAGATTTCTGGAACATACGCTCCAGTTCGCTGGCCTTCATATGGCCTTTTTGCGAATCGGCAAAGGCTTTTTTTACCTGGCCGAGGATTTGCGGCTCGCCCAATACCAATGAGTCCAGGCCACTGGCAACACGCATTAAATGGCTGACCGCGTCGTTATCCTGATGCCAATAGAGGCTATTACGCAGATCTTCTTCGTTGAGATTATGGTAATCGCACAACCAGCGAATGAGCGCCTCTTGCAGGTTATCCTGCTCTTCAACGCTAAGATAAAGTTCTGTGCGGTTACACGTCGACAGCACCACGCCGCCCTGCACCATCGGCTGCGCGAGCAGACTGTCCAGCGCCTGATCGAGCTTATCCGGCGAAAACGATACACGTTCTCGCAGCGATACAGGTGCCGTTTTATGGTTGATACCGAGTGCTAAAAGGGTCATGTCTGCGGGAAATAATACCAACGTTGATATGGTTAGTCTGCTCGCATCATACAGGATGCGCGGGATCAATAAAAGAGAGCGCCCCCTTTTGGAGTAATTGCCTAAACCCGTTAGATTCTGGCAATTAAGACAACTTGAACATAGACGATGGCTGACGGTAACGCTAGCATTAAGGGTTATAACTGCAACGTATCTCAAGGACTTGTCATTATTATGCCCCTGCCCGATTTTCGCTTTATCCGCCTGCTACCGCTGGCTGCTCTCGTGCTCACGGCCTGTTCCGTTACGACGCCGAAAGGTCCGGGCAAAAGCCCGGATTCGCCACAGTGGCGTCAGCATCAGCAAGACGTGCGCAACCTGAATCAGTACCAGACACGCGGTGCGTTTGCCTATATTTCTGACCAACAAAAAGTGTATGCCCGTTTCTTCTGGCAGCAAACTGGCCAGGATCGCTACCGTCTGCTGCTGACTAACCCATTGGGCAGCACTGAGCTGGAGTTGAATGCCCAGCCGGGTAATGTGCAGTTAGTGGACAATAAAGGCCAGCGTTACACCGCCGATGACGCCGAAGAGATGATTGGCAAATTGACCGGAATGCCGATTCCGCTCAACAGTTTGCGCCAGTGGATTTTAGGTTTGCCAGGTGATGCAACCGACTACAAACTGGACGACCAGTACCGCCTGAGCGAAATTACCTATAGTCAGAACGGTAAAAAATGGAAAGTGGTATACGGCGGTTATGACACTAAAACGCAACCTGCGATGCCTGCCAATATGGAACTCACCGAAGGCGGTCAGCGCATCAAGTTAAAAATGGATAACTGGATAGTGAAATAATGCGGACTCAGTGGCCTTCTCCGGCAAAGCTTAATCTGTTTTTATACATTACCGGTCAGCGTGCGGACGGCTACCACACGCTGCAAACGCTGTTTCAGTTTCTGGATTACGGCGACACTATCAGCATTGAACTTCGCAACGATGGGGAAATCCGCCTGTTAACGCCAGTTGAAGGTGTGGAACACGAAGATAACCTGATTGTTCGCGCGGCACGGTTGTTGATGAAAGCAGCCGCCGCCAGTGGGCGTCTTCCGAAAGGAAGTGGTGCAGATATCAGCATTGACAAGCGTTTGCCTATGGGTGGTGGTCTGGGCGGTGGTTCATCCAATGCCGCAACAGTTCTGGTAGCTTTAAATCATCTGTGGCAATGCGGACTGAGTGTTGATGAGTTGGCAGAAATCGGTCTGACGCTGGGCGCAGATGTTCCGGTTTTTGTCCGTGGTCATGCTGCTTTTGCCGAAGGGGTCGGCGAAATATTAACGCCGGTGAATCCACCAGAGAAATGGTATCTGGTTGCGCACCCTGGCGTGAGTATTCCTACACCAATGATTTTTAAAGATCCCGAACTCCCGCGCAACACGGTGAAAAGGTCAATAGAAACGTTGCTAAAATGTGAATTCAGCAATGATTGCGAGGTTATCGCAAGAAAACGTTTTTGCGAGGTTGATGCGGTGCTTTCCTGGCTGTTAGAATACGCCCCGTCGCGCCTGACTGGGACAGGGGCCTGTGTCTTTGCTGAATTTGATACAGAGTCTGAAGCCCGCCAGGTGCTAGAGCAAGCCCCGGAATGGCTCAATGGCTTTGTGGCGAAAGGTGTCAATCTTTCCCCATTGCACAGAGCCATGCTTTAAGCCGGGCAAGCTGAGTTTCGGTGACAACGTCACCTTGTTCCAGACGTTGCATCGCGCTCTTTAATACACCGCCTGGAAAGAATATTGCCTGGCCCGCACAGTTTTCGGCAGATTCTTTCCACCAATGGACGCATGCCTGAGGTTCTTCTCGTGCCTGATATGAAGCTTTTTGCTGGTAACGCCACCCCGGAACTAGCACAACGTATTGCCAACCGCCTGTACACTTCACTCGGCGACGCCGCTGTAGGTCGCTTTAGCGACGGCGAAGTCAGCGTACAAATTAACGAAAATGTACGCGGTGGTGATATTTTCATCATCCAGTCCACTTGTGCCCCTACTAACGACAACCTGATGGAATTAGTCGTGATGGTTGATGCCCTGCGTCGTGCTTCCGCAGGTCGTATCACCGCTGTTATCCCCTACTTTGGCTATGCGCGCCAGGACCGTCGCGTCCGTTCCGCTCGTGTACCAATCACTGCGAAAGTGGTTGCAGACTTCCTCTCCAGCGTCGGTGTTGATCGTGTGCTGACAGTGGATCTGCACGCTGAACAGATTCAGGGTTTCTTCGACGTTCCGGTTGATAACGTATTTGGTAGCCCGATCCTGCTGGAAGACATGCTGCAGCTGAATCTGGATAACCCGATTGTGGTTTCCCCGGACATCGGCGGCGTTGTGCGTGCCCGCGCTATCGCTAAGCTGCTGAACGATACCGATATGGCAATCATCGACAAACGTCGTCCGCGTGCGAACGTTTCCCAGGTGATGCATATCATCGGTGACGTTGCAGGTCGTGACTGCGTACTGGTCGATGATATGATCGACACTGGCGGTACGCTGTGTAAAGCTGCTGAAGCTCTGAAAGAACGTGGTGCTAAGCGTGTATTTGCGTACGCGACTCACCCGATCTTCTCTGGCAACGCGGCGAACAACCTGCGTAACTCTGTAATTGATGAAGTCGTTGTCTGCGATACCATTCCGCTAAGCGATGAAATCAAATCACTGCCGAACGTGCGTACTCTGACCCTGTCAGGTATGCTGGCCGAAGCGATTCGTCGTATCAGCAACGAAGAATCGATCTCTGCCATGTTCGAACATTAATCGAACCCGGCTCAAAGACCCGCTGCGGCGGGTTTTTTTGTCTGTAATATCCATTTGTATGACCTATGCCTCCTTCACCTGCCATTTAGTTGACAGATGATGCGCTCACGGATGAAACATTATTGTGAACAAAATATTTTCCTCACATGTGATGCCTTTCCGCGCTCTGATCGACGCTTGCTGGAAAGAAAAATACACTGCCGCACGGTTTACCCGTGACCTGATTGCCGGGATAACCGTTGGGATTATTGCTATTCCTCTGGCGATGGCGTTGGCAATTGGCAGTGGTGTGGCTCCTCAATACGGTTTATATACCGCTGCCGTTGCGGGGATTGTCATAGCTCTGACGGGTGGGTCGCGCTTTAGCGTTTCCGGTCCGACTGCAGCATTTGTAGTAATTCTCTATCCCGTTTCGCAACAGTTTGGACTGGCAGGCCTGCTGGTTGCGACGTTGTTGTCGGGGATCTTTTTGATCCTGATGGGTCTGGCGCGCTTTGGTCGTCTGATTGAATATATTCCGGTTTCCGTCACCTTAGGTTTTACCTCGGGTATCGGGATCACCATCGGTACCATGCAGATTAAAGATTTTCTCGGTCTGCAAATGGCTCATGTCCCGGAACATTATCTACAAAAAGTCGGCGCATTATTTATGGCGCTGCCGACCATTAATGTCGGTGATGCTGCTATTGGTATCGTGACACTGGGCATTCTGATTTTCTGGCCACGTTTGGGTATTCGTTTACCTGGTCACCTTCCGGCCTTGCTGGCTGGTTGCGCGGTGATGGGGATTGTTAACCTGCTTGGCGGACATGTTGCTACCATCGGGTCGCAATTCCACTACGTTCTGGCCGATGGTTCTCAGGGTAACGGTATTCCGCAACTGCTGCCGCAACTGGTGCTGCCGTGGGATCTGCCTAATTCAGAATTCACACTAACCTGGGATTCTATTCGCACTCTGCTGCCTGCGGCATTCTCAATGGCAATGCTCGGGGCAATCGAATCTCTGCTCTGCGCCGTCGTACTGGATGGTATGACCGGGACTAAGCACAAGGCGAATAGTGAACTGGTCGGTCAGGGGCTGGGGAATATCATCGCTCCATTCTTTGGTGGTATTACCGCTACTGCTGCCATCGCACGTTCTGCCGCTAACGTCCGTGCTGGGGCAACTTCCCCTATCTCGGCGGTGATCCACTCTATTCTGGTTATTCTCGCCCTGCTGGTACTGGCACCACTGCTCTCCTGGCTGCCGCTTTCCGCCATGGCGGCCCTGCTGTTGATGGTGGCGTGGAACATGAGTGAAGCGCACAAAGTGGTCGACTTGCTGCGTCATGCGCCGAAAGATGACATCATCGTCATGCTGCTGTGTATGTCACTGACCGTGCTGTTTGATATGGTTATTGCCATCAGCGTGGGGATTGTTCTGGCATCGTTGCTGTTTATGCGCCGTATCGCCCGTATGACTCGTCTGGCGCCGGTGGCAGTAGACGTTCCTGATGATGTGCTGGTCTTGCGTGTTATTGGCCCGCTGTTTTTCGCGGCGGCTGAAGGTCTGTTCACCGACCTGGAATCACGTCTGGAAGGAAAACGGATTGTTATTCTGAAGTGGGATGCCGTTCCGGTGCTTGATGCCGGTGGTCTTGATGCGTTCCAGCGTTTTGTGAAGCGCCTGCCTGAAGGGTGTGAACTGCGCGTGTGTAACGTGGAATTCCAGCCTCTGCGTACAATGGCCCGCTCCGGTATTCAACCGATTCCGGGACGTCTGGCGTTCTTCCCGAATCGCAGCGCAGCGATGGCTGATCTGTAAGAAAGGTATTAAATTGACCAGTCAGCGCAAACTGACTGGTCAGCAAACTACTTTAGTTGTTAGCTATGACGGCGATTATCGCTACGGCGGCAACGTTTGTCATAGTGGCGAACCCACCAGTAACGGTCGCACACCTGTTCATGCCCGCCAACACGGGCTCCCGCCAGCCAGAGAATGGCACCGACGAAAATACTCAGCACTGCACCGTGTGCGAAATACTGGGGCATATCAAACTGTGGTAATTGGTTGAGGATTGAATACCCCACGCCGACCACCATCACCACCAGACCCAACCCCATAAGCACGTTACCGAGTAACGAAGCGTTTTTGCGTTTCATGTGTCACCTCCGGAACTTTCTGGGTTGTAACAGGGAATACCCCTCTTCCTTATGTGTAAAGTATAGACAACACCCTGTGGCTTATGTGCGGGCGTGATCACAATTACACCCCTTATTTCAACAAAACTTTACAAATAACCGTCTGAACACCTTGACTTTCTAATAGTCGATACTGGCAATTATTATGTTATCTGCGTTTAACACGCTGTTTTTTGTCAAGCGGGGCCGCAACCAGTAAACTACGCGCCAGTTATGTACTCACTCAGGACAAAAAAACGTGACGATTAAATTGATTGTCGGCCTGGCGAACCCCGGCGCTGAATACGCCGCAACGCGACATAATGCTGGCGCCTGGTTCGTTGACTTACTGGCGGAGCGTTTACGCGCTCCCCTGCGCGAAGAGGCTAAATTCTTTGGTTATACCTCGCGAGTTACCCTCGGAGGCGAAGATGTCCGCCTGTTAGTCCCGACTACATTTATGAATCTCAGCGGCAAAGCCGTCGCCGCGATGGCCAGTTTTTTCCGCATTAATCCGGACGAAATTCTGGTCGCTCACGACGAACTGGATCTGCCTCCGGGCGTCGCCAAATTTAAATTGGGCGGTGGCCACGGTGGTCACAATGGACTGAAAGACATCATCAGTAAATTGGGTAATAACCCTAACTTTCACCGTTTACGCATCGGAATCGGTCATCCGGGCGATAAAAACAAAGTTGTCGGGTTTGTGTTAGGCAAACCACCTGTTAGTGAACAGAAGTTAATTGATGAAGCCATCGACGAAGCGGCGCGTTGTACTGAAATGTGGTTTACAGATGGTTTGACCAAAGCAACGAACCGATTGCACGCCTTTAAAGCGCAATAAGTCGTTGTCTGCGGCATTTTTGCCGAGTGCCGTGTATAATAGGCAAAGTTATTTCCATTTCTGCAATCTGTTTGTGATAACAGGTTGATTATTAAGATATTAAGGTGATTTAAATCATGGGATTCAAATGCGGTATCGTCGGTTTGCCCAACGTCGGGAAATCTACCCTGTTCAACGCGCTGACCAAAGCCGGTATTGAAGCGGCCAACTTTCCATTCTGTACCATCGAGCCGAACACGGGCGTCGTACCAATGCCTGACCCTCGCCTGGATCAACTGGCTGAAATCGTAAAACCGCAGCGTACGCTTCCCACGACCATGGAATTTGTCGATATCGCCGGTCTGGTAAAAGGCGCGTCGAAAGGTGAAGGTCTGGGTAACCAGTTCCTGACCAACATTCGTGAAACCGAAGCGATCGGCCACGTTGTTCGCTGCTTTGAGAATGACAATATCATTCACGTTTCCGGCAAAGTTAACCCGGCGGACGATATTGAAGTTATCAACACCGAACTGGCGCTGGCGGATCTCGACACCTGCGAACGTGCGATTCACCGCGTACAGAAGAAAGCCAAAGGTGGCGATAAAGACGCGAAAGCCGAGCTGGCGGTACTGGAAAAATGCCTGCCACAGCTGGAAAACGCAGGCATGCTGCGCGCGCTGGATTTAAGCGCTGAAGAGAAAGCGGCGATTCGTTACCTGAGCTTCCTGACGCTGAAACCAACGATGTACATCGCCAACGTCAACGAAGACGGTTTTGAAAACAACCCGTATCTTGACCAGGTGCGTGAAATCGCGGCGAAAGAAGGCTCTGTTGTGGTTCCGGTTTGTGCTGCTGTTGAAGCTGACATTGCCGAACTGGACGACGAAGAACGTGACGAGTTTATGCAGGAACTGGGGCTGGAAGAACCGGGCCTGAACCGTGTGATCCGTGCCGGTTATAAACTGCTGAACCTGCAAACTTACTTCACCGCTGGGGTGAAAGAAGTGCGCGCATGGACTATTCCGGTTGGAGCAACCGCGCCGCAGGCAGCTGGTAAAATCCACACTGATTTTGAAAAAGGCTTTATCCGCGCACAAACCATCTCGTTTGAAGATTTCATCACTTACAAAGGTGAACAAGGTGCGAAAGAAGCGGGCAAAATGCGTGCAGAAGGTAAAGACTACATCGTTAAAGATGGCGATGTGATGAACTTCCTGTTCAACGTCTAATTCCACGTAATATCCTGGCGGTTAATAACGAGCCATTATGTGAGTCGCACATAATGGCTTTTTTACGCCTGCTACGCTGCTTCTTTCAATTCTGAGTTACCGAAACCCATAATCAGACTCCTGGCAATATTAACAATGCGGCTTTTATGTGATAACAATCACAGTGCATTAACCGTTCAAGAGTTTGTCATGAAAAAAACATTTACCTTCAGTCTGTTAGCAATTGTCTTTGCGAGCCTGTTAAGTGCTTGTGTTCCTCACCATCATCACCGCCACAACGATGGCCCGCGAGGTCCTGCGGCTTCCGGTAAGCCAATGCCACCTTCAAATGGTGGGCCAAATCATGGCAGTCATGGTCGCTATTAATTAGCAAGTCATACGCGGGAGAGTGCCTACTTTCCCGCTATCCACGGCGCTTAAACTGACTCGCATCAATGCCGTATTGCTTCATTTTTCGCCACAGCGTAGTGCGACCAATCCCGAGTAAAACCGACATTTCCTGAATACGTCCGCCAGTAACCTGGGCCGCGTTAATAATCGCTTCTTTTTCAACTTCCGCGAATGACAGACTGGTAGAAAGGCGTGTAGCGCTGGCATCATCTGTCGCCTGTTCAGTAAACAGGTGTTCCGGCAAATCACTGACACGAATGCGTCCGTTTTCGCTACTCAGCGCAAGATTCTCGATGACGCTGTAAAGTTCAAAATCATTGCCAGGCCATGCGCAAGAAACCAGGCGAGTAAGCGCATCGTCATCAATTTTCAGACGCGTAGAGAAGCGTTTTTCAAGACTGCGTAATTTGTTATTCACCAGCGCCGGAATACTGTCGCGCCGCATCCGCAAAGGAGGGATGGTAATTTCAAATGCATGAAGCGCGTAATAAAGCTGGCGACTAAAGCGATTCTGCTCCACCAGCATCGCCAGATCCGCTGTTGTAGTGGCAATCACTTTGACATCAATGGGTATTAAACGCCGCGCATCCAGTCTTGTGATGACGCCTTGTTTGATGACCTGGAGCAACGCAGACTGTAACTCTGCCGCCAGATATTCAATCTTTTCAAGGAACAACGTGCCGCCATGTGCCAGTTCCAGCCGACTCAGACGACCATTTTCATTCTCCGTGCGATCGCCACCAATAAATTCTTCCGCCAGCGCCGCATCGCCATATAACTCGCAATTAACCGCGATATAGGGACCCGCCGCACGCTCGCTTTCATTGTGAATGGCCTGGCTTAACAGTGCCTTGCCAACGCCTTCTTCTCCACAGAGTAGCACCGGGAAACTGCTGCGCGCCGCCTGGCGGCCAAAATGGATCAACCGGCGGGTTTGCGGATCGTCCTGTGGCATATGAGCGAAGGTATGGCTGACTTTTCCTAATTGACTGGTCATCAACTGCCGCATCTGTTCTACCGGATGGAGCAACAGAATAAAGCTGGTCCCTTGCGTTTCAATTATCGGTTTAAGGGTAATGACCGCATCAATAAACTGGTGCTGACTTTCAAAAGTCGCTTCCACATGTTTGAGGGGATGAGCTTGCTTTATTGCCTGTTGCAATACGGTTGGTAGCGTTAATAGCTCAGTGATCGCCCTTCCCTGACTTGCCGTCGCGTCCAGACACAAAACACGCGACGCCTGGGCATTGATAAATTGCAAATTACCCTGCTCGTCCCAGCTAATCACGCCATCGTCCATACTTTCCAGCAAGGCGTTAAGCTGATTTAAATGCCGGTTTGTTTCAGCCAGTAAACTGTCTGTCAGCAGTAAATTTCCTACCTCGCGCGCAATTGCCAGCGTCAACGGCAAATCGGCTGCGGTGGTTTGCTCAACCGGACACGCCAGCGCTATCGTTCCCGTTAATCGGCCCTTGCTGTCAAACAGTGGCGTTGCACAAAATGCCCAATCCCATAGCGCCTGCTTGAAATGTTGATCGGCCATCGTTTTCACTGCCTGACCGGAGATAGCCGCTAACGATAGCGCACAAGTACCAATAATTCCCTCTGCGCAATACGTGCCGTCATTGAATCCCAGGACACTAAGCTGGTGCAACGTTTGCGGATCGCCATAACGACTAAGGATGCAGGCGGTTTCATCAAGGATGAACAGTCCGCACGCCCGCGATTCCATATATTCCCAGGCATCTTCCAGTGCCGCTTGTCCGAGAGCCAGCATCGCTTCCTTACGCCGATAGATAGAAGCAAATGTCACGCCCCGAGCCTGATGCGGTACGCTCCATGACTCCCGTTTCATCAGCTTGCGGCATCGCTCCCAGGATGCTGCTATCAAGGGAGATACGCTCTGTTGCTGGTTGTTAAAACCGTCATTCATATTTGCTGCCCTTATGACAAAAAGGTGTTCCGCATCGCAAATTTACTTATCCAGATTCGGCATTGTTCCGTTATGGAACATTTATTAAAGCATATGTTTCATTGTGAAACATAATTTTGGTTAATTTTCTTTTCCCCTCCCTGATGCACAATGGATTTATCGGCAGTCAGTGGTCGCCGTGTCGTTGAACATCATCCATGCCCTACCCTAATTGCTGGAGCAAAATAATGAAAAAATTGATCAATGATGTGCAAGACGTACTGAACGAACAACTGGCGGGACTGGCGAAAGCGTATCCTTCGCTGGCACTGCATCAGGATCCGGTGTATGTCACCCGAGCCGATGCGCCAATTGCAGGAAAAGTGGCGTTATTGTCGGGCGGCGGCAGCGGACACGAACCCATGCACTGTGGTTATATTGGCCAGGGTATGCTCTCGGGGGCGTGTCCGGGCGAAATTTTCACCTCACCGACGCCCGATAAAATTTTTGAATGTGCCATGCAAATCGATGGTGGCGAAGGTGTACTGCTGATTATCAAAAATTATACCGGCGATATTCTTAACTTCGAGACAGCGACCGAATTACTGCACGATAGTGGCGTAAAAGTGACCACCGTGGTCATTGATGACGACGTTGCAGTAAAAGACAGTCTTTATACCGCCGGGCGGCGCGGCGTTGCCAATACAGTATTAATTGAAAAAATTGTTGGCGCAGCGGCAGAACGCGGTGACTCGCTGGAGGCTTGTGCACAACTGGGGCGTAAGTTGAACAATCAGGGCCACTCTATTGGTATCGCCCTCGGTGCCTGTACCGTTCCTGCTGCAGGCAAACCTTCTTTTACGCTGGCAGATAATGAAATGGAATTTGGTGTCGGCATTCATGGTGAGCCGGGTATTGACCGCCGCCCCTTCTCCTCTCTTGATCAAACTGTCGATGAAATGTTCGACACGCTGCTGGAAAATGGCACATACCACCGCACGCTGCGCTTCTGGGATTATCGACAAGGTAGCTGGCAGGAAGAGACGCAAACTAAACAACCGCTTCAGTCTGGCGATCGAGTGATTGCGCTGGTCAACAATCTTGGCGCGACACCGCTTTCTGAACTGTATGGCGTCTATAACCGCCTGACCACGCGTTGCCAGCAAGCTGGCTTGACTATCGAGCGCAATTTAATCGGCGCGTACTGCACCTCACTGGACATGACCGGTTTTTCCATCACCTTACTGAAAGTTGATGACGAAACGCTGGCGTTATGGGACGCCCCGGTCCACACCCCGGCGCTTAACTGGGGTAAATAAGGAGATAACCATGTCACTGAGCAGAACTCAAATTGTTACCTGGCTCACTCGCTGTGGAGAAATTTTCAGCAAAGAGAGCGATTATCTTACCGGGCTGGATCGTGAAATCGGCGACGCTGACCACGGGCTAAATATGAATCGTGGCTTTAGCAAAGTGGTGGAAAAACTCCCTGCCATCGCGGATAAAGACATCGGTTTCATTCTCAAGAATACCGGCATGACGTTGCTTTCCAGCGTCGGCGGTGCCAGCGGCCCACTGTTCGGTACGTTCTTTATCCGTGCGGCACAGGCCACTCAGGCACGTCAAAGCCTGACGTTGATAGAGCTTTATCAGATGTTCCGTGATGGCGCAGACGGCGTAATCAGCCGGGGGAAAGCAGAACCAGGCGATAAAACCATGTGCGATGTCTGGGGGCCGGTGGTTGAGTCGTTACGCCAGTCCAGTGAGCAAAACCTTTCTGTTCCGGCGGCGCTCGAAGCCGCCAGTCGCGTCGCGGAATCCGCCGCACAAAGCACGATTACGATGCAAGCCCGCAAAGGCCGCGCCAGTTATCTCGGTGAACGCAGTATTGGTCACCAGGATCCTGGTGCAACCTCCGTGATGTTTATGATGCAAATGTTGGCGTTAGCCGCAAAAGAGTAAGGAATTGGTGATGGTAAACCTGGTCATAGTTTCACATAGCGCCCGACTGGGAGAAGGTGTCGGTGAATTAGCTCGCCAGATGTTAATGGGCGATAGTTGTAAAATCGCCATTGCCGCAGGAATTGACGATCCGCAGAATCCCATCGGTACAGATGCCGTCAAAGTGATGGAAGCCATCGAATCCGTTGCCGATGCCGACCATGTGTTGGTCATGATGGATATGGGTAGTGCGTTATTGAGTGCAGAAACCGCACTGGAATTGCTGGCGCCAGAGATCGCCGCGAGAGTACGTTTGTGCGCTGCACCGTTGGTCGAAGGAACGTTAGCCGCCGCCGTCAGCGCAGCCTCGGGGGCGGATATCGACAAAGTCATCCATGACGCCATGCATGCGCTGGAAGCCAAACGAGAACAACTGGGTTTACCATCATCCGCCACTGAAATCTCCGACATATGCCCCTCGCACGATGAAGAAGCCCGTTCTCTGGCAGTGGTGATTAAAAACCGTAACGGACTCCACGTCCGTCCAGCCTCCCGACTGGTCTATACCTTATCGACATTTAATGCAGACATGTTGTTGGAGAAAAACGGTAAGTGCGTAACACCGGAGAGTATTAACCAGATTGCGCTGTTACAAGTCCGCTGTAACGATACGCTGCGCCTGATTGCAAAAGGGCCAGAGGCTGAAGAGGCGTTAGCCGCTTTTCGCCAGTTGGCTGAAGATAACTTTGGTGAAATGGAAGAGATAGCACCGCCAACTCTGCGTCCAGTTCCGCCTGTCACAGGCAAAGCCTTTTATTATCAACCGGTTTTATGCACAGTACAGGCAAAATCATCACTGAGCGTGGAAGAAGAACAGGAACGGTTACGCCAGGCAATTGACTTCACGTTGTTAGATCTGATGACGTTAACGGCAAAGGCAGAAGCAAGCGGGCTCGACGATATCGCAGCAATTTTTTCCGGCCACCATACACTATTAGACGATCCTGAACTGCGGGTAGCGGCAAGCGAACTCCTTCAGCATGAACATTGCACGGCGGAGTATGCCTGGCAGCAGGTTCTTAAAGAACTTAGCCAGCAATACCAGCAGATTGATGATGAATATTTGCAGGCTCGCTATATTGATGTGGACGATCTTCTGCATCGCACCCTGCTCCACCTGACACAGACAAAAGAAGAACTCCCTCAGTTTAGCGCGCCGACCATTTTACTGGCGGAGAACATTTATCCCTCCACGGTACTTCAACTGGATCCGACAGTCGTTAAGGGCATCTGCCTTAGTGCCGGAAGTCCGGTATCCCACAGCGCTCTAATTGCCCGTGAACTGGGTATTGGCTGGATTTGTCAGCAGGGAGAGAAGCTGTATTCGATTCAACCTGAAGAGACGCTAACGCTAGATGTAAAAGCACAATGCTTCAGGCATCAGAGTTAAATTAGATTTGTCTGTCAGTTCGCAGAAAAAGATTTCAATCATGCTCTTACGGCGATCCTGAACTAAGGTTTTCTGATACTTGAATACCGTTTTGTTCGGTATCGCCAAAGGAGAATGATTGATGAAACCACTTGTCCCTCGTCGCTCGCAGAAAGTGGCGTTAATACCTGCTGCCGTATTATTGTGTGCCACCGCGCTATCTGCACAGGCAGAAGAAACACCGGTGACGCCACAATCGCCTGATATTTTGTTAGGCCCTCTGTTTAACGATGTGCAAAACGCCAAACTTTTTCCTGATCAAAAAACTTTTGCCGATGCCATTCCTAACAGCGATCCATTAATGATCCTCGCAGACTACCGGATGCAGCAGAATCAGAGCGGGTTCGATCTGCGCCATTTCGTTAACGTCAATTTCACCCTGCCGAAAGAGGGAGAAAAATATGTGCCTCCAAAGGGGCAGTCACTGCGCGAACACATTGACGGACTTTGGCCGGTGTTAACCCGTTCTACCGAAAGTACCGAACAATGGGATTCTCTGTTGCCGTTGCCGAAACCCTATGTCGTGCCGGGAGGTCGTTTTCGCGAAGTGTATTACTGGGACAGTTACTTCACCATGCTGGGGCTTGCCGAAAGCGGTCACTGGGATAAAGTGGCGGACATGGTGGCAAACTTTGGTCATGAAATAGATACTTATGGGCATATTCCAAACGGTAACCGCAGCTATTATTTGAGCCGATCGCAGCCGCCCTTTTTTGCCTTGATGGTAGAGTTACTCGCGCAACATGAAGGTGACGACGCGTTGAAACAATATCTGCCGCAACTGCAAAAAGAGTACGAGTACTGGATGGACGGTATTGAAAACCTGCAGGCCGGGCAACAGGAAAAACGCGTTGTTAAACTCAAGGATGGCACTATTCTTAACCGCTATTGGGATGACCACGATACGCCACGCCCGGAGTCGTGGGTAGAAGATATTGCCACCGCCAAAAGTAATCCGAACCGCCCTGCCACTGAAATTTACCGCGATCTGCGTTCTGCCGCCGCGTCTGGCTGGGATTTCAGTTCACGCTGGATGGACAACCCGCAGCAGTTAAATACGTTACGCACCACCAGCATCGTACCGGTCGATCTCAATAGTCTGATGTATAAGATGGAGAAAATTCTCTCCCGCGCCAGTAAAGTCGCCGGGGATAACGCGATGGCCAGCCAATATGAAACGCTCGCCGATGCCCGTCAGAAAGGGATCGAAAAATACCTGTGGAACGATCAACATGGCTGGTATGCCGACTACGATCTGAAGAGCGATAAAGTACGCAATCAGTTAACTGCCGCCGCCCTGTTCCCGCTTTATGTCAATGCAGCGGCAAAAGATCGCGCGACCAAAATGGCTGCTGCCACTAAAACACATCTGTTGCAACCAGGCGGACTGAACACCACATCGTTTAAAAGTGGACAGCAATGGGATGCGCCAAATGGCTGGGCTCCCCTGCAATGGGTCGCGACAGAAGGGTTGCAAAACTACGGGCAGAACGAGGTGGCGATGGACATTAGCTGGCACTTCCTGACCAATGTTCAGCACACTTATGACCGGGAGAAGAAGCTGGTCGAGAAATATGATGTCAGTACCACCGGAACAGGTGGCGGCGGTGGCGAATACCCGTTGCAGGATGGCTTTGGCTGGACCAATGGCGTCACGCTGAAAATGCTCGATTTGATCTGCCCGAAAGAACAACCGTGTGACAACGTTCCGGCAACGCGTCCGACCGGTAAATCAACCACACAGCCGGTTAAACAAAAAGAAGCGGAACCTACGTCTTAACTTTGCTGTATATCGGGCAATGCCATTGCGCGCATAAAATTGGCATTGCTCTTTTTTTCCACGAAAAACCAAACATCGATTATTATACGATCTATGTCTTAATTTTCTTATATCAGAGAAGATATTAATTTTACATTATCAATTTATTAATCATTACTCTTCTATTTATATTTTTCCGCCACTCACGCATTCTCCCTGACAATTTTCTTGTTGAACAAAGCGTTGTTTAGCAAATAAGCAGATCATTCTGTTTCTTTAGACAAATCTTGACATCAAACATGATCTTTACCGATATATATGTAAATATATAGCGGTTTTAATTGTCAGGATATTACTTATGTCACTAACCAGACGGATGTTTACGCAGGCTCTTGCGTCTACCTTGTTCCTGCATCATCTGCCGTCCTTTGCACAATCAGTTAAATTCTGGGCCTCATTGACGCTTCCTGAAGCCAAAAAAATTACGCGTATTGTCAGTGCCGGTGCGCCTGCCGATCTGCTTTTGCTGGCTGTCGCGCCAGAAAAACTGGTCGGTTTTTCTTCTTTTGACTTTGCTCGCGAGGCGGCAATTCCATTAACTCCGGCAATACGTCATTTACCTAAACTTGGACGACTCGCCGGGCGCGCCAGTTCGCTTTCAATGGAAGGGCTTATGGCATTGCAGCCCGATTTGGTCGTTGATTGCGGCAATACGGATGAAACCTGGCTCTCCCAGGCACGGCAGGTTAGCGAACAGACACAAATCCCCTGGTTATTGCTTAACGGAAAACTGGAGCAATCGGCAGAACAGTTAACAACGCTGGGCAAAACATTAGGCGAAGAGCACCGCACCGCAGAACAAGCCAATCTCGCCAGCCGCTTCGTTGGTGAAGCTCAGGCATTCGCCACCTCACCCGCCGCTAACCTCCGCTTTTATGCTGCGCGCGGTCCCCGAGGGCTGGAAACGGGCTTACAGGGTTCGTTGCATACCGAGGCGGCGGAATTATTAGGTTTGCACAACGTCGCGCAAATCGCCGATCGCCATGGCCTGGCACAGGTTTCCATGGAAAATCTACTGCGCTGGCAGCCGGATATTATTCTGGTTCAGGATGCTGTGACTGCAAACTTTATCCGTAACGATCCTCTCTGGCAGGGCGTAAAAGCCGTTGCGGAACATCGCATCTTGTTTTTGAGTGGCTTGCCTTTCGGCTGGCTGGATGCCCCGCCGGGAATCAACCGTCTTCTGGGATTGCGCAGACTCCACGCCTGGCTGGATCCCGCAGTCAACAGCCAGTTTAAAAACGATATGCAACGTTACGCTCAACTGTTCTGGCATTGCCCATTAAGTGACGCCGACTATCAAAAAATGGTGGCGAGCTAATGAGAACCGCGAACGGATGTATTCTGCTGCTGGCAGCTATCAGTATCACTTTTGCCGCCGTAAATGGGGCTTATCATCTCGATATGCAGCAACTGCTGGCGCTAATTCTTCGTCAAGAAGATGTTCCTGTGCAGGAACAAATTGTCTTCTGGCAAATCCGCGTGCCGCGCATTCTGGCGGCGTTGTTACTGGGCGCTGCGCTGGCAGGCGCCGGAACCACCTATCAGGGGATGTTTCGTAATCCCTTAGTTTCACCGGATATTTTAGGCGTCTCCGCCGGTGCCGGACTTGGTGCCTGCGCTGCAATCCTGTGGGGATTATCGATAGCTTACATCCAACTCTATGCATTTTGCGGCGGTCTGCTGGTGGTCGCAGGCGTCTGGCTGATTACATGTCGGGTGACTCGTCACGATCCGGTGCTCACGCTGGTGCTGGTCGGCATTGCGTTAGGAACGCTGTGTGGAGCGGGGATATCGCTAATTAAAACGCTGGCCGATCCCTATACCCAGTTGCCCTCGATTACCTTCTGGCTACTCGGTGGCCTGTCTACGGTAACCTTACGCGACCTTTACTACGCGGCACCGCTCATTCTGGCTGGCACCGTTCCTCTGCTATTCCTCCGCTGGCGCATGAATTTACTCACGCTTTCTGATGACGAAGCCCGTTCGCTGGGGCTGAATGTTGCGCGTCTGCGATTAGGATTGATTGTCTGCGCCACACTAATCACCGCCAGCACGGTAGCAATAGCGGGCATTATTGGTTGGGTTGGTCTGGTCGTTCCGCACATTGCCCGCTTGTTGACCGGTCATAACCATCAGCAACAGTTGCCCATGGCAATGTGTACTGGCGCGATTCTGCTCCTGCTCACCGATACGCTGGCGCGCAGCATTGGGACAACAGAAATCCCGCTCGGCATTCTTACCGCTTTTGTTGGCGCACCGTTTTTCCTGCTTTTGTTGTTACGCGGAGGTCGCCAGTGACTTTGCTTGCCGTCCGTCATGCGTCTCTGGGTTACTCCCGCCATCCGGTGCTAAGTGACGTTTCCTTCGCCCTGTCGCAAGGAACAATTTGTTGTCTGCTTGGCGCCAATGGTTGCGGCAAAACCACACTCATGCGCTCCATTCTTGGCGTTATTCCGTTATTAAAGGGCGAGATCTTACTGGATAGCATCCCTGTTCAGACACTTAGCCATCGCCAGCGCGCGCAAGCAATTGCCTGGGTACCGCAGGCGCACGACGGTATTTTTGCTTTCAGTGTGCTGGATATGGTGTTGATGGGCCTGGCCCCCACCATGGGCGCTTTTTCCGTTCCCGGTAAGCAAGAACGCCTGAAAGCAACGGAACAACTGGAAAAGCTGGGTATTTTGCATCTGGCGACAAGACGCTGGAATACCCTTAGCGGTGGTGAACGCCAGCTGGCTTTAATCGCCCGTGCACTCGTCCAACAACCGCGCTTGTTGTTACTGGATGAGCCCGCCTCCAGCCTCGATTTCGGTCATCAGATCCAACTTCTGGACACGCTGGCGCAGCTAAAAAATAACGGCATGACAATGTTAATGTCGACTCACCATCCGCTCCATGCCAACGCCATTGCCGACAGCATTATCCAGGTAGAGCCAGATGGACGAGTAACACAAGGCTTACCGACCGAACAGTTAACAACGAACAAACTGGCGGCCCTGTATCGGGTTTCTGCCGACCAAATTCATCATCACCTCTCTGCAATTAGCCGCTAAGGAACAATCATGCTCATTGATGATATTGATTTTGCAGACCTTTATCTGCAGCAACTCAAACTGGCTCACCGCACAGAAAAAACGCCCGATAACTGGGATCAACGGGCGGAGAAAATGGCTGAAAATTGTGCCTCGCCAACGGACAGCTACCTGCAACAACTGATCGCTAAAATTGACCTGCAAGGCGCGCAGACCTTATTCGATATGGGCTGCGGACCAGGCACCGTATCGCTGGCGCTGGCTGACAAACTCACTACGATTTATGGCGTTGATTACAGTCAGGGGATGCTGAACGTTGCCGCCCGCCGCGCCGCCGCGCTGAAGGCAGACAATGTCCACTGGATCCAGCGCGCCTGGGAAGAGGACTGGAGTGACCTGCCACGCTGCGATATTGCCGTGGCTTCCCGATCCACACTGGTGGCTGATATGCGCCAGGCAATGAGCAAACTGAATAATCAGGCACGGCTGCGCGTCTACACCACCCATCTGGTCAGCACCTCGTTCGTCTCCCCGGCCATTCAGCGGGCGGCAGGTCGGGAAGTGATCGAATTACCCAACTATATTTTTGCGCTCAACGTCCTGTATCAAATGGGAATTTATGCTCACGTCGATTTTATCCGTGGACAAAATTGCCAACAGGATAACAGCACCTGGGAACGTTTTGAGCAGAACGTCAGCTGGAGTCTTGGCGCGCTTAACGACGATGAGCGTGAACGGTTATATCGCTGGTATCAACAACAAGATGCTCGTGCCCTCGCCCCTGCCAGCCGCGACTGGGCGCTCATCTGGTGGGATAGCGTGCCGCCGGAGGCACTGCGATGATCTTCATTTCTCAGGCACAAATCGATGCGTTACTTCTGGAAGATATCCAGGGCGGTGACCTGACCACGCGGGCATTAAATATTGGACACCAGCCTGGCTATATTGCGTTTTTTCACCGCCAGGGCGGCTGCGTCAGCGGCGTTTCTGTCGCGTGTAAGATGTTAACCACGCTGGGGTTAACCATTGATGACGCGGTCAGCGACGGTTCACAAGCGGATGCAGGTCAGCGGCTGATCCATGCCCACGGCGACGCTGCTGCGCTTCATCAGGGATGGAAAGCGGTTCAGAACGTACTGGAGTGGAGTTGCGGCGTCTCAGATTATCTCGCTCAAATGCTGGCGTTGCTTCGTGAACGTTATCCTGACGGCAATATCGCCTGCACCCGAAAAGCTATCCCTGGAACCCGGTTGCTGGCAACACAAGCTGTCATTGCCGCTGGCGGGCTGATTCACCGTGCCGGATGTGCGGAAACTATATTATTGTTCGCCAACCACCGTCATTTTCTTGCTGACAATCAGGACTGGTCGGGCGCAATCGCCCAGTTACGTCGCCACGCCCCCGAGAAGAAAATTGTTGTTGAAGCCGACACGTCTGAAGAGGCTATCGCCGCGTTACGCGCGCAACCAGACGTACTTCAGCTCGACAAATTTAGTCCGCAGCAGGCAACTGAAATTGCGCAAATAGCGCCGTCGCTGGCTCCCCACTGCACGCTGGCTCTGACCGGCGGAATTAATCTGACGACACTCAAAAATTACCTCGACTGCGGCATTCGCCTTTTTATTACTTCCGCGCCTTATTACGCGGCACCGGCTGACATCAAAGTCAGTCTGCAACCCGCAGCCTCTTTTTAATTCTTTGTTAAACGGAATTTATTCTATGAGACTCAAAAAACGTTATCTCTGCACAGCACTATCACTTGCCTTTACCCAGCAGGCCGTAGCGGCTCAGGAGAGCGACACGCTGACCGTATGGTCCAGTCCGGTATCATCGACGACGACCACCGTTCTCGATCAACCCACCATGAAGGCCCTGGATAAACAGAATGTCGCTAAGGCATTAAGCGTCGTCCCTGGCGTAGTGCTGCAAAAGTCAGGCAGCCGCAACGAAGAACAGGTCAAAGTTCGTGGTTTTGATAGCCGTCAGGTACCGGTCTATTTCGACGGCGTACCGATTTATGTTCCCTATGACGGCAACCTCGATCTGGCGCGGATTCTGACCAACAATCTGGGCGCGGTCGAAGTTTCCAAAGGGTATTCGTCGCTGCTTCAGGGGCCTAATCAGATGGGCGGTGCCATTAATATCACCACCCAGAAGCCAACGAAACCTCTGGAAGCAAATCTGGGATATCGCCAGGGATGGAGCCGTAGCCGGGACAATGCCTACGATATGCATGCTTCATTTGCCGCCAGCAGCGATCTGGGGTATTTGCAAGTCAGCGGTAGCCAGCTAAAGCAGGATTTTCTCGGCCTGCCGCATGGTGTAAATAACGATATTGCAGGCAAACACGGCAAGATGATTAACTCATCGGCTGATGATAAACGCGGCATTGTGAAGCTCGGTTTTACACCGCGCGAAAACGATGAATACACACTGACTTACATTAAGCAGGATGGTGAAAAAGATAACCCGCCATACAGCGGAAACAGTGGTCAGAAATCACGCTACTGGCAGTGGCCGGAGTATGACAAAGAAAGTTTTTATTATCAGGGAACGACCCAGCTAAACGAGCGTTTTACTTTGAAAAGTCGGCTGTATCGCGACACCTTTGAAAATACGCTGATGATGTACAACTCGCTGGCTGATTTGAAAAATAAAAAAGGCAGCTACAGCCATTATTCCGATTACAGCGACGGTGCCGGATTACAACTGGCAGCCGATGTGCGTGAAAACGATCTGCTGTCGTTTGCCGTTAACTGGAAAGATGACGTACACCGAGAAAAAGGTGCGCCGCACGCCGCTTACGATCGCTATGAAGATCGCACCTGGTCGCTCGCCAGTGAATATCAATGGGCTGCCGCCGATAATGTCGATGTCGTGGCGGGAATCAGCTATGACTGGCGCGATAGCGTAGAAGCGAAAAAACATGAGAACGATGGCAGCATCACCCATTATGACGACAACAATCAGTCAGCTTTTAACTGGCAGGTGATGGGGAAATACCACTTTGCCAATGAAGACACGCTGGCGCTTTCGTACTATGACCGCACACGCTTTCCGACGCTGAAAGAACGCTATACCACGTCCAAACCAGCGTATAACCAGATAGCGATTGTTAACCCGCAGCTCAAGCCGGAACGCGCGCGCGGGGTAGATTTAACCTGGAATGGTGCCTTCACGCGCGACTGGGGATTTGAGGTCAGCGTTTACTATAATCGGGTGAGTGATGCCATACTCTCGCACAATATCGATGCCGATACCATTCAAAACCAGAACAGCGGCACGGTGGATTACAGCGGTCTGGACGCCGGTATTAAGGGGAAAATCAGCAATATACTGGATGTAGGGTTGAGCTACGCCCTGATCCACGCTGACGCCAAACGCAAAGACATCGGCAAGATAACCGATCTGCCAACGCAGACAATGACCGCATGGATGACTCTCAAACCGTGGGAGCCGTTAAGCGTAACACTGTCGGAAGAGGCGCGTTCCTCCAGCTACAGCAACAGTGACGGTTCACAAAAAGCCGCCGGTTTTGCGGTGACCCACATTCGAGCCGATTACGCCTTAGGTCATGGCTTCAGCGTCAATGCGTCGGTCAATAACCTGTTTGATACCCAATATGCCTACAGTGAAGGGTTTATTGAAGAAGGTCGCAATTTCTGGGCAGGTGTCGAGTATACGTTCTGATGTGAAAGCGGATAGCGGCATCTGTATCGCTATCCGCCTTATGAAAATCTTATTCTCTTCGCAGGAGGCGGAATACGCCCAGAACGAGAATAGCTCCCACTACCGCCACCAGGAAGCTGTGCAGATTAAAACCGCTGATGGAGCCGCCAATGCCAAACATGGTCGCCAGCCAGCCGCCGACCACCGCACCGACTATCCCGAGAATACAGGTCAGGAAAAATCCACCACCATCACGCCCCGGCATGATTAGCTTGGCGATAATGCCGGCTATCAGGCCAAAAATAATCCAGGCAATAATTCCCATGTTCAGGCCCTCGTTTCTATGAACAGGACGCAAGAAATGCTTACGTCAACGCTCTAAGTATAGGCAAGGGTAAGTTTGATGTTGGGCGTCTGGCGGTTGATTTGCAGCCAATATGTAAAAAAAATTCTCATTTGTATAAAGTTTTGTTAATCGCTACCGATAAACCAAAGACAGTTTGTCGGTCAGGAGTTTTTCCGCGTGAGTCACTACCATGAGCAGTTCCTGAAACAAAATCCTTTAGCAGTGTTGGGCGTTTTACGCGATTTGCATAAAGCCGCAATTCCCTTGCGTATCAGTTGGAGTGACGGTCAACTGATCAGCAAAATACTGGCAATAACCTCGGATAAGCTGGTGCTGGATTACGGCAGTCAAGCAGAAGACAACAATGCCGTGCTTAAGGCGCGGCACATTACCATTACCGCCGAAACTCAGGGTGCGAAAGTCGAGTTTACTGTTGAACAATTACAGCAAAGTGAATACCTGCAGCTTCCGGCCTTTATTACCGCACCACCTCCCGCGCTATGGTTTGTGCAGCGACGCAGATATTTCCGCATCTCCGCCCCGCTCCATCCGCCTTATTTTTGCCAGACCAAACTGGCGGATAACAGCACGTTACGTTTTCGCCTGTATGATTTGTCGTTAGGCGGCATGGGCGCATTACTGGAAACGGCAAAGCCTGCCGGATTGCAAGAAGGCATGCGCTTCGCACAGATTGAAGTCAACATGGGACAATGGGGCATTTTTCACTTTGATGCCCAGTTACTGACGATCAGCGAGCGTAAATTGATTGATGGTAAAAATGAAACCGTCTCCACTCCCCGTCTGAGCTTTCGTTTTCTTAACGTCAGCCCGACGGTGGAGCGGCAATTACAGCGAATTATTTTCTCACTGGAGCGGGAAGCCCGTGAGAAAGCGGACAAAGTACGCGACTGAGTTACATTGCGTCCAGAGCCTGCTCGAGTTTGTAGATATAGCGTGGAGCCTGCGGCGCGGGGTGATTTCTCGCGACGTGATCGAGGAACTCCTCAGCGTCCAGATCGTTGATTTTGCTGATCGCCTTTTTCCGATCTGAGGAGAAAGTCCGTAGCAGTGCGCCTGCCCCGTTAGCGTATGACACTACCAGCGCATATTGCAGTACTTTCGGATCTTCAATACCTGCCAGCGGGCCGGTTTCCAGAATATTCAGGTAAGCTGCCCCCATTGAGATATTACGCTCTGGATTTTTCAGCTCACTGGTCGTCGGCTCACCACTCCAGCCCATACGGCGATAAACATCGCGTCCGGACGTGGAGGCTTTTAACTGCATCAAACCAATGGCATTCGATTTACTCACCGCGTTCGGGTTACCGCCCGACTCGATAGCGATAATCGCCGTGATCAATTGTGGATCGACACCCCAGGCAGCACCGGCTTTCTGACTTATTGGCATCCACTTCATTGCACGTTGTACCGGAACTTTCGCGTTCCACGGAGGATTCGTATAGTCATGTTTTGATGAACAACCCGCTAATAACACAATCAAAAAGGCAAACCATCTCAATTTCACTTCATCTATCCTTATAGCCTGGAATCGCCGTTGAGGTGACAACGGCACACCTAAGCGGCATGATATACAATTCGTTTCTGTTGTCAGCAAGGAATTGCCATGTCTCAGTTTCACTTAATCGCCCCGTCGGGTTACTGCATTAATCAGCACGCCGCGCAGCGCGGTATTCAACGCCTGATGGATGCGGGTCATCAGGTCAATAACGTAGAGGTCATTGCCCGTCGCTGTGAGCGGTTTGCAGGTACGGAAACGGAGCGTCTGGCGGATATTAATTCTCTTGCAGGGCTGACATCACCCAACACTATCGTACTGGCGGTTCGCGGCGGTTACGGTGCCAGCCGCTTACTGGCGGATATTGACTGGCAGGCGCTGGTTGCTCGCCAACAACATAATCCGTTGCTGATCTGCGGGCATAGCGATTTCACAGCCATCCAGTGTGGACTGCTGACCCAGGGTAATGTCATCACCTTTAGCGGCCCGATGCTGGTGGCGAATTTTGGCGCGGAAGAGCTGAACGCCTTTACCGAGCACCATTTCTGGCTGGCATTACGCAATGAAACATTCACCATTGAATGGCAAGGGGAAGGCCCGACGTGTCGGACCGAAGGCACGTTGTGGGGAGGCAATCTCGCGATGCTGATTTCGCTGATTGGTACGCCGTGGATGCCGCAAATTGAGAACGGTATTCTGGTGCTGGAAGATATTAACGAGCATCCTTTCCGCGTCGAACGTATGCTGTTACAGCTCTATCATGCCGGAATTTTACCGCGTCAGAAGGCGATTATCCTCGGTAGCTTCAGTGGTAGCACGCCCAATAATTATGACGCGGGTTACAACCTGAAGTCGGTGTACGCGTTCTTGCGTTCCCGCCTGTCTATTCCACTCATAACTGGCCTCGATTTTGGTCATGAACAACGCACAGTTACGCTGCCGTTGGGCGCACATGCCATCCTTAATCACACCCAGGAAGGCACACAGTTGACGATTAGTGGTCATCCTGTTCTTAAAGTGTAAAAAAATCACGTTTCAGGGCTAAGTAAAACGCTGTTTCTGCCGCTAATATGGTAGGGTTTATATAAGAGACAGCGTAATCAGGAGTAACCGACCGTTGGATGCCACAACAATAATTAGCCTTTTCATCTTAGGATCCATCCTTGTCACCAGCAGTATTTTACTTAGTTCATTTTCTTCCCGTCTTGGCATTCCCATTCTGGTTATTTTTCTGGCGATCGGCATGCTGGCGGGGGTTGATGGCGTCGGCGGCATCCCGTTTGATAATTATCCTTTTGCTTACATGGTAAGTAACCTCGCGCTGGCGATTATTTTGCTCGACGGCGGGATGCGTACCCAGGCCAGTTCATTTCGCGTGGCGTTAGGTCCGGCGCTGTCACTGGCGACGGTGGGCGTGCTGATTACTTCTGGTTTAACCGGCATGATGGCGGCGTGGCTTTTTAATCTCAATTTGATTGAAGGCTTATTAATCGGCGCCATTGTCGGTTCCACGGATGCCGCTGCGGTATTTTCTCTGCTTGGCGGCAAGGGGCTTAACGAACGTGTTGGCTCGACGCTGGAAATAGAATCCGGCAGTAATGATCCAATGGCGGTCTTTCTGACCATTACCCTGATTGCGATGATCCAGCATCATGAGAGCAATATTAGCTGGATGTTCATTGTCGATATTCTGCAACAATTTGGTCTGGGCATTGTAATAGGTCTTGGTGGCGGTTATTTACTGCTGCAAATGATCAACCGCATCGCCCTGCCCGCCGGATTATATCCATTGCTGGCATTAAGCGGCGGTATTCTGATTTTCTCATTAACCACTGCGCTGGAAGGTAGCGGTATTCTGGCGGTGTATCTGTGCGGTTTTCTGCTGGGTAATCGCCCTATTCGCAACCGCTACGGCATTCTGCAGAATTTCGACGGCCTCGCCTGGCTGGCGCAGATCGCCATGTTCCTGGTGCTTGGGCTGTTGGTTAACCCAAGCGACTTACTGCCTATTGCCATTCCAGCGCTCATTTTGTCCGCATGGATGATTTTCTTCGCTCGTCCCCTTTCGGTATTTGCCGGATTGCTGCCGTTCCGTGGCTTCAATTTGCGCGAGCGCGTATTTATCAGTTGGGTCGGGCTGCGCGGCGCGGTGCCAATTATCCTGGCGGTGTTCCCGATGATGGCGGGCCTGGAGAATGCACGGCTGTTCTTTAATGTCGCCTTCTTCGTGGTTCTGGTTTCGCTGTTGTTACAGGGAACGTCGCTCTCGTGGGCAGCGAAAAAAGCCAAAGTGGTGGTTCCGCCCGTCGGACGCCCGGTATCACGCGTTGGCCTTGATATTCATCCGGAAAACCCGTGGGAACAGTTTGTTTATCAGTTGAGTGCCGATAAATGGTGCGTGGGCGCGGCGCTGCGCGACCTGCATATGCCAAAAGAGACGCGTATTGCGGCACTATTTCGTGATAACCAATTGCTTCATCCCACTGGCAGCACCCGACTGCGTGAAGGCGACGTCTTGTGCGTGATTGGTCGGGAACGCGATCTCCCGGCGCTCGGTAAACTGTTCAGCCAGTCACCGCCAGTCGCGCTGGATCAACGCTTCTTTGGTGACTTCATTCTTGAAGCCAGTGCCAAATATGCCGATGTGGCGCTGATATATGGTCTGGAAGACGGTCGGGAGTATCGCGATAAACAGCAAACGCTGGGGGAAATTGTCCAGCAATTGTTAGGCGCGGCTCCGGTTGTCGGTGATCAGGTGGAGTTTGCCGGGATGATCTGGACGGTGGCCGAGAAAGAAGATAATGAAGTGCTGAAGATTGGCGTTCGGGTAGCGGAGGAAGAAGCCGAATCTTAAGTTTGATCCGTCTTGTATCGCCGGATACGACGCTGGTCGCATCCGGCTACAACAAGTTACACCGTCACAACAGGCACACGTAACGCCAGCGCGCACATCAACTCATAGCCAACGGTTCCGGCAGCGGCGGCGACATCATCAATTTTGATCTCTTTGCCCCACAGCTCAACCGGTGTACCAATACCCGCCTGCGGGCAAGGCGTTAAATCGACCGCCAGCATATCCATCGAGACAGTCCCTACCGTCATGGTGCGTACGCCGTCGACTAAAACCGGCGTACCGGTTGGCGCATGACGCGGATAACCGTCAGCGTATCCGGCGGCAACAATGCCAATTCGCTGTTCATCGCGCGCGGTATAGCGACCGCCATAGCCCACACGATCTCCCGCTTTTAGCGTCTGGATACCAATAATCTCGCTGCTTAACGTCATTACCGGACGTAATCCGGTATTGGCGATATCGCGCCACTGACCGGACGGCGATGCACCATACAAAACAATCCCCGGACGCACCCAGTCAAAATGCGCTTCCGGATGCCACAGCGTCGCGGCCGAGTTAGACAACGAACGTCGACACTCAAGCCCTTCCGCCGCCTGGTCAACACGCGCCATCGCCTCGGTAATCCCATCAGGATGCTCGGCCTCGGCAAAATGCGACATCAGGGTCATTTCGCCAACATTCGCCATCGCCCGCAGCTGCTGCCAGACGGTGGACACGCGATCGGGCAGGAAGCCCAGCCGATTCATTCCACTGTTCACTTTAAGATAAATATCCAGTGGTGCTTTTAGTCGCGCGTTTTGCAACGCTTTGAGCTGCCAGTTACTGTGAACGCAGGTAGTCAGGCGATACTGGTCATAAATCTCCAGATCCTGGGCGTGGAAAAAACCTTCCAACATGAGGATCGGCCCTTTCCAGCCGCGCTCACGTAGGGTAATGGCCTCTTCCAGATTAAGTAAGGCAAAGCCATCAGTCGCCCCGAGCGCACTCCAGATACGTTCAATACCATGCCCATACGCGTTCGCTTTTACCACCGACCAGACGCGCGCATGCGGCGCGGCCTGGCGGACAATGTTCAGATTCTGTTTTAATGCCTGTAGATCGAGGCTGGCCTGTATCGGTCTGGTCATCTCGATTCCTTAGCTGTGCGCGCCATGTAAATGGCCCGGGCGTGATGGCGTAAATCCACGGCTGTAGCGCGCTACGCTTAAATCCTCATACGGGATAGCGGGCGTGCGCCCCGAAAGCAGATCGCTTAACAACTGACCGGAACCGCAAGCCATCGTCCAGCCGAGCGTACCGTGACCGGTATTCAGCCACAGATTTTTAAAGCGTGAACGACCAACAATCGGCGTGCCGTCTGGTGTCATCGGGCGCAGACCGGTCCAGAAAGTAGCCTGCTCGACATGACCACCGCGCGGATAGAGATCGCGAACGACCATTTCCAGCGTTTCACGACGCGGCTGTAACAGTTCAGTGTTAAAGCCAACAATTTCCGCCATTCCGCCAACGCGGATGCGGTTATCGAAACGGGTAATGGCGATTTTGTAGGTTTCATCCAGAATGGTGGATACCGGCGCGCCATCTTCCTGCGCAATTGGGATGGTCAGGGAATACCCCTTCAGCGGATATACAGGAATATCAACAATGCCTTTAAGCATCGCCGTCGAGTAAGAACCAAACGCCATCACATACGCATCGGCCTTAATCACTTCATCACCACACTTCACGCCATAGATTTGTTCGCCGTCACAAAGCAGCTGATCAACTGGCGTATTAAAGCGGAATTTAACCCCTGCCTGCTCCGCCATCCGCGCCAGATTCTGGGTAAACAGCTGGCAGTCTCCGGTTTCGTCATTGGGCAGTTGCAGACCGCCAGTCAGTTTGTGCGCCACTTCTGCCAGCGCGGGCTCCACCTCCGCCAGGCGGCTGGATTCCAGTAATTTGTACGGCACACCAGCATCTTCCAGCACGGCGATATCGCGAGTGGCATTTTCATACTGTTGTTCGGTACGGAACAGTTGCAGCGTCCCGCCCTGCCGACCTTCATACTGGATATTTGTCTCTGCGCGTAATGCTTTCAGGCAATCACGGCTGTATTCCGCCAGGCGCACCATCCGCCCTTTATTTTCCATATAGTGGCTGGTGTCGCAGTTACGTAACATTTGCCACATCCATTTCAACTGGAACTGCGTACCGTCGAGACGAACGGCCAGCGGCGCATGGCGCTGAAACATCCATTTAATCGCTTTTAAAGGCACGCCTGGTGCTGCCCACGGCGCGGCATAGCCGGGGGAGATTTGCCCGGCATTCGCTGCGCTGGTTTCAAGAGCCGCCCCCGGTTCCCGATCAATGACGGTGACCTCATGTCCTGCCTGATTCAGATACCAGGCGCTGGCAACGCCTACCACACCACTTCCCAGTATGACAACTCGCATAGCCACTCCGATAACGGTAGATACAGTAAAAGAATAATAATCTAATTACATCTTGATAACTCAGTTGAAAATATTATTCAACATATAGGTTTTTTATGGTGAACCAGCTCACATCTCCCTGACACAGCGGGAATATGCTGTCTTTGGCATCTCCTGCTGAACGTGCTTTTTATCCAGCAGAAAATTCCGTTGAGAAGCTAATTATTGGCACTCCGATAATAAGAAATCGCAAAGAAAAAAATTCTCCGGTGACGCGGTTTTTAACAGGTGTTCTATGCTTGAAATGAGGCGTTCCACACAGAGAGCGCCGACAACAATGAGGTGCGCGTATGGCGACGATCGATTCTATGAATAAGGACACCACACGTTTGAGCGATGGACCCGACTGGACGTTCGACCTGCTGGATGTTTACCTTGCAGAGATAGACCGGGTGGCGAAACTCTATCGGCTGGATACCTACCCGCACCAGATTGAAGTGATCACTTCGGAACAGATGATGGATGCCTACTCCAGCGTCGGCATGCCGATTAACTATCCGCACTGGTCATTCGGTAAAAAGTTTATCGAAACCGAACGTCTGTATAAGCACGGTCAGCAAGGGCTGGCCTATGAAATTGTCATTAACTCTAACCCGTGCATCGCTTACCTGATGGAAGAGAACACCATTACCATGCAGGCGCTGGTGATGGCACACGCCTGCTATGGTCACAACTCTTTCTTCAAAAACAATTACCTGTTTCGCAGCTGGACTGACGCCAGTTCCATTGTCGATTACCTGATTTTTGCCCGTAAATATATTACCGAGTGCGAAGAGCGTTATGGCGTTGATGAAGTAGAAAAGCTGCTGGACTCCTGTCATGCCCTGATGAACTACGGCGTGGACCGGTACAAACGTCCGCAAAAAATCTCTCTCCAGGAGGAAAAAGCCCGGCAGAAAAGTCGCGAGGAGTATCTGCAAAGTCAGGTCAACATGCTGTGGCGTACCCTGCCGAAGCGCGAAGAAGAGAAAACAGTCGCCGAAGCGCGCCGCTATCCTTCCGAGCCGCAAGAAAACCTGCTTTATTTTATGGAGAAAAATGCCCCACTGCTGGAATCATGGCAGCGTGAAATCCTGCGCATCGTGCGAAAGGTGAGCCAGTATTTTTATCCGCAAAAACAGACCCAGGTGATGAATGAAGGCTGGGCGACCTTCTGGCACTATACCATCCTTAACCATCTGTATGATGAAGGGAAAGTAACGGAACGTTTTATGCTGGAGTTTTTGCACAGCCACACCAATGTGGTCTTCCAGCCACCCTATAACAGCCCGTGGTACAGCGGAATAAATCCGTATGCGCTTGGTTTCGCCATGTTCCAGGATATTAAAAGGATTTGTCAGTCGCCAACGGAAGAAGACAAATACTGGTTCCCGGATATCGCCGGTTCTGACTGGCTGGAAACATTGCATTTTGCGATGCGTGATTTCAAAGATGAGAGTTTTATCAGCCAGTTCCTGTCACCGAAAGTGATGCGTGATTTCCGCTTCTTCACTGTGCTGGATGACGATCGCCATAATTATCTGGAAATTTCTGCCATTCATAATGAGGAAGGTTATCGGGAGATCCGTAACCGATTATCGTCGCAATATAACTTAAGTAATCTGGAGCCGAATATTCAGATCTGGAACGTGGATTTACGCGGCGACCGTTCACTGACGCTGCGCTACATTCCGCATAACCGCGCTCCGCTGGACCGGGGGCGTAAAGAGGTGCTGAAGCATGTGCATCGCCTGTGGGGATTTGATGTGATGCTCGAACAGCAAAACGAAGACGGCAGCGTCGAGTTGCTGGAACGTTGCCCGCCAAGAATGGGTAATCTGTAAAAACAACAAAAAACCCCTCGTTTGAGGGGTTTGCTTTTTAAACGGAAGGGATTATCGCCCCTGAATGGCTAAATCACCCGGCAGATTTTTCTGCATCCGGTGCCATATCTCGCCACTCTCATGCCCATAGCGGCGCACTGTTTCGTAAACCTGATCATGCGCGCCTTCAGTGCACAATGCCGATAGCTTGTGATAGAAGCCCAGTGCCAGACTGCGCGCCTCCGGATTAGCGAAATAGTGACGACCAATTCGCGTATACAGCCCTTTCATCCCGTTAATGATCAGACCGTAAATTGGGTTACCGGAAGCAAACGCCAGACCGCGGAAAATGTTGTAATCCAGATCAGCAAAGGCGTCGGCGTGATCGGCCACTTCATTGGCGGTTGCCAACACTTCTTGCGCTTTATCAGGATGCTGACGAAACGCGGTGCGAATAAAAATGGTTGAAATATTGGTACGCACCGACAGCAAATTATCAATAAGCTGCGGCACACTTTCGTGATCCAGTCGCGCAAGCGTCTCAAGAATATTCAACCCGGAGGTTTCCCAGAAATTATTCACCTTCGTCGGTTTGCCGTGTTGAATAGTCAGCCAGCCGTCTCGCGCCAGGCGCTGCAACACTTCGCGTAACGTAGTACGCGTTACGCCAATTAATTCTGAAAGTTCACGTTCTGCGGGCAAAATAGTCCCGGGAGGGAAGCGGTTATTCCAGATACTTTCAATAATGTACTCTTCCGCGAAACCCGCCGGGCTTTGCGCCTTAATGACCATAGTGAGATTTCCATAACACAGCAAAACAAAGTTGCACTCATCATACCAGAGGGCTAATCACGCTGATAGCAGACAAAAAGAAGAAAAAAGGGATCAAGGCTTCATTTTCTGCATCTCTTTCTCCTTGATCATCAATACTTGCCTCACTCCTGCCCGACCGTTAAGCTTTGCGCTTAAACATAAAAACATCATTGATTATTACTAAGGTAAGGGAAACCATCATGGAAATCTCCTGGGGCCGCGCGTTATGGCGCAATTTTTTAGGCCAGTCACCCGACTGGTACAAACTTGCCCTCATCATTTTTTTAATTATTAACCCGCTCATTTTTCTCGTCAGTCCTTTTGTTGCTGGCTGGCTGCTGGTAGCGGAATTTATTTTCACGCTGGCAATGGCCCTGAAGTGCTATCCGCTACTGCCAGGTGGTCTGTTGGCTATCGAAGCCGTATTTATTGGCATGACCAGCGCAGGACATGTTCGGGAAGAGGTGGCTGCAAACCTTGAGGTTTTGCTGCTACTGATGTTTATGGTTGCGGGGATCTATTTTATGAAACAGCTATTGCTGTTCATTTTTACCCGCTTGCTGTTAAGCATTCGCTCCAAAATGCTGTTGTCGCTCTCTTTTTGCATTGCGGCAGCATTTCTCTCCGCGTTCCTTGATGCCTTAACCGTCGTGGCGGTGGTGATCAGCGTCGCTGTCGGTTTTTATGGTATTTATCACCGCGTAGCCTCTTCCCGCACGGAAGATACTGACCTGCAAGACGACAGCCATATCGACAAACATTACAAGGTGGTGCTGGAGCAGTTCCGTGCTTTTCTACGTAGCCTGATGATGCACGCGGGCGTCGGTACCGCATTAGGCGGCGTGATGACTATGGTAGGCGAACCGCAAAACCTGATTATCGCCAAAGCCGCTGGCTGGCATTTTGGCGATTTCTTTCTGCGCATGTCGCCGGTAACCGTTCCGGTCCTGATCGGTGGCATGTTAACCTGCCTGCTGGTGGAAAAAATGCGTTGGTTTGGCTACGGTGAAACACTGCCGGAGAAAGTCCGCGAAGTGCTGCAGCAGTTTGACGATCAAAGCCGCCAACAGCGTACCCGCCAGGATAAAGTTCGCCTGATTGTCCAGGCAGCCATCGGCGTCTGGCTGGTTATCGCGCTGGCACTACATCTGGCAGAAGTTGGCTTAATTGGTTTGTCTGTGATCATTCTGGCGACATCACTGACCGGTGTGACTGATGAACACGCTATCGGCAAAGCCTTCACCGAATCACTTCCGTTTACCGCATTGTTGACGGTCTTTTTCTCGGTAGTTGCGGTGATTATCGACCAGCAATTGTTCTCGCCAATTATTCATTTTGTCCTACAGGCATCGGAACACGCCCAGTTGTCACTGTTCTATATTTTCAACGGCCTGCTGTCATCCATTTCGGATAACGTCTTCGTGGGGACGATTTATATCAACGAAGCGAAGGCAGCTATGGAGAGTGGCGTTATCACCCTGAAGCAATACGAGCTGCTGGCGGTCGCTATTAACACCGGGACCAACCTGCCCTCCGTCGCCACGCCGAACGGCCAGGCAGCATTCTTGTTCCTGCTGACCTCCGCACTCGCGCCATTGATTCGTCTCTCTTATGGTCGCATGGTGTGGATGGCCCTGCCTTATACCCTCGTACTGACTCTCGTCGGACTGCTCTGCGTCGAGTTTACTCTTGCCCCTGTAACCGAATGGTTTATGCAAATGGGGTGGATAGCAACGCTTTGATAACAACTTACCGGGCATATTTATGCCCGGTTTGCCTTTTCGCCCGATAATTGTTCAATTACATCCTATTTTTACTCCCTCCTGGTGGCGCAACGAATGAATTGGTTTAAACTGCGCATTCGATGCATATTGCAGGGAAATTATTATGTTGCGATTTTTGAACCAATGTTCACAAGGCCGGGGGGCGTGGTTGTTAATGGCGTTAACCGCTCTGGCACTGGAACTGACGGCGCTGTGGTTCCAGCATGTGATGTTACTAAAACCTTGCGTGCTCTGTATTTATGAACGTTGTGCGTTATTTGGCGTTCTGGGCGCTGCACTCATTGGCGCCATCGCCCCGAAAACTCCGCTACGTTATGTAGCAATGATTATCTGGTTATACAGTGCGTTCCGCGGTGTGCAGTTAACTTACGAACACACTATGCTTCAACTCTATCCCTCACCGTTTGCGACCTGTGATTTCATGGTTCGCTTCCCGGACTGGCTGCCGCTGGATAAATGGGTGCCACAAGTGTTTGTCGCCTCTGGCGATTGTGCCGAGCGTCAGTGGGAATTTTTAGGTCTGGAAATGCCACAGTGGTTGCTCGGTATTTTTATCGCTTACCTGATTGTCGCGGTGCTGGTGGTGATTTCCCAGCCGTTTAAAGCGAAAAAACGTGATCTGTTTGGTCGCTAATCAATTCGGCGCTCCTGCGGGAGCGTCTTTTTCCTGCCGCTATGTTTATTTGACCCGCAGTAAATCAGAACTTCGCGTTGTATAACGAGGCGAAAGCATGGCACGCTTCATCTGCCATTGTTGCTGGATCCCCTGTCCGGCAAAATAGAGTGTTCTCCTGCCATCCTTAGCATTCAGCATATCCATTACCGCCATCAATTGTTCACTACCGGGACGCGGTGCGTTGTCATCGAACAAATTTAGCTGCGCCACTCCCTGACTGAAAAAATCGCCCAGCATCACTCCCGCTTTTTGGTAGCGATGGCCCGCTTGCCAGATGATGTCCAGGCAGCTCGTAGCCGCGTTAATAATGTCTCTGCTGTCCTGGGTAGGCGTCAGCAGTTTTACCGACGCACTATTACCGTAATAGGATTCATTGAGCGCAAATGGCGACGTTTTAATAAACGTGGAGATAAACCGACAATATTGATGCTCACTGCGGAGTTTTTCTGCCGCCCGGGCGGCGTAACTACAAATGGCCTGCCGCATCGATTCATAATCCGTGATACGTTCGCCAAACGAGCGGGAACAGATAATTTCCTGCTTCGTCGGTGCAAACTCTTCCAGCTGCAAACAGGGTTCGCCGCGCAGTTCACGCACCGTTCTTTCGAGCACGACATTAAAGTGTTTACGAATAAACCGGATATCTGTATCCGCCAAATCCAGAACGGTTTTGATACCCATCGTGTTCAATTTTTTGCTGATGCGCCGTCCAATTCCCCAGACTTCATCTACGGGTAAAGCGGCCATTAATTTACGCTGGCGTTCCAGATTGGATAAATCCACCACCCCACCGGTCTGCCGCTGCCATTTTTTTGCCGCATGATTGGCAAGTTTTGCCAGCGTTTTGGTCTGAGCGATACCCACCCCTACGGTGAGATGCGTTCGTTGCAGTACCGTTGCGCGAATTTCTCTGCCAAAGTCAGTGAGATCGCGGCAGTTACGTACCCCCGTCAAATCGCAGAACGCTTCATCAATACTGTAAATCTCCACGCGAGGAGATAGCTCTTCCAGCGTCGACATCACCCGATTGCTCATGTCTGCGTAAAGCTCATAATTGCTGCTAAAGCAGACAACGCCACAGCGACGAAACAGCTCTTTTTGTTTGAACCAGGGATCGCCCATTTTAACGCCCAGCGCCTTTGCCTCAGCGTTTCGGGCAATAACGCAACCGTCATTATTCGATAGCACAACCACCGGTTTACCCCATAAGTCAGGGCGAAACACCGCTTCACAACTGGCATAAAACGAGTTCACATCGCAAAGGGCAAACATCAGCGCATCGCCTTTATTACATGGACAACTACGCCAAAGACATCCAGCGTATCCTCGCTGCCGAGGGTAATCGGCGAGTACGCGCTATTCATGGGAATAAGCTGTACCGTCGGGCGCAACTGCAATTTTTTCACCGTAAACTCGCCATCGACAGCAGCGATGACGATATCACCGTGGCTGGCGGTAATAGCGCTATCGACAATCAATAAATCACCGTCACTAATCCCACCGTCAATCATGGAGTCTCCGCTCGCTTTGACGAAGTAAGTCGCGCTGGGATGCTGAATAAGCAATTGATTCAGATCGATACGCTGTTCAACGTAATCCGCTGCCGGTGAAGGAAAGCCACACTGAACAAGATCGCTAAATAGCGGAAAAGTCACAATTTCGCGGAGATCCGCAGGCTTGATAAACAACATAATAATCTGCCTGAAGTTATACTGTTTTTATATACAGTAGTCTGTTCTTGCCAGCAGATCAATACTGATTCAGGCTATCAATATCTGTCGCTGCGTAGGCTGCTCCTTAAGGATTGCCGCCCCACTGTTAACCGTCTGAACGCGGTATGGATATGTCGGTAAGCATTACCTAAAAATACGGTTAATTTTATAGTTTAAACCTTTTTTAGTTATTAGTAAGATACCTGTGCTTCCAAAAAAGCTGGGAAATTCAACGACTCTTGGAAATTTTTGGACCTTGTCCCGCGGCTACAATCCGACAGCCGCGTTTCTTTTTACTATCTAACCCACCGTAAACCTACCTACGGACCTTGCTCTACGGCTCATCCTGTACCCGTGTGATCCTGGCCACGTAATGAATGGATAGCAGTGACTTATCCGGTTACGACATCAACCAGTTCTTTGGTTTCATCACTTTGGACTCTGCCCACCACAATAAATCTGAGAAGATGGACAACGAGAGCAATAACACAGACCATAAATAAGCCTCAAAAAAAATAATAAAAGAAGCCATTTGTTTTATTAACAACGAGGATTTAATGATCAATAGAATTACAGATGTTTTAGTTAATGGGATATCTTCGATATTAAAATGACATAAAGAGTAGTTATTATTTTCCTGACACATTGTTCCCGGTGGCGGCCTTCAAGATGGTCATTGATAATGATCAAGTCAATAATATCTTCCGATATTTATATTTTTATCGTGAAGCGTTTTTACTATAGCGCTAAAGTTTATCGATCAGCTAAAGACACGTTACCATGGATTAACAGTATGAATGGAGTTTTTTCAGCACGGCGTGATATTAATCACGCCAGAGTTGGATAATGAAAAGCAATATGACAGACGAGAAGTTAATGCAGGACTTTTCCATGAGTGGGGGGGAGTTGCGTAACGTTGGGTATTTACGCTCAGGAAGATGGGGGTATTTATTATGTTGAAAATCATAGGGTAGATCAGGATCTTGCTGTGGCCTATCCTGCTCAGGTAGTAGCATTCTACGGCGAATCCATCGCCTGATGGCGCTTCTTTGTCCACTGTCATTTGCATTATTGTAGAGTAAACATAGACTGGAATTGAACAATCTCACGTAATCAGAATCACCCATTCTCAGTTTCAACCGCCAGTGCATAGCGCTAAATAAAGCTAACAATATAAAAGGACTTTATGAATTTTTTACATATTCTACAAGCATATTCACGAGTATTTTTATATCAACTACCTGTATCTCGGATATATAACGGCGTCGTTTGATGTCCGAATTTACCGTCTTTCATTTTATACCCACCAGAACACCTGAGTAGAATAAGCATGCATGTTCAGGCAGTCTAATAAATGTGTCCATTGGTTACGGCATTTAAATTATTGTCATACCGTAGATTATCTTTTTTCGCGTGCTGCAATTTACTTAGAAACAGCGATGACGCTCTCACTTTTTAGCTCGAAAATTTTTTGCAGGATTCAGGATTAATACGTCAGCCCACCAGTACAAAATATTTCATACTTCCAATATACCGCCAGCCCAAACTTCATCGTGGCACTCTGGCGACACGTCTGGGAAATCGGTTCATTTCTTCCCGGGTAGCAAATCGCTAATACACTGTGCGCCAGACCTTGTTATTGATGACCAGAAAACCGCAAGGACCATTTTCGCGGCGGTTTGACTGATGCGGATTATTGCGCCCAGTCAGGTTTATTTAAGATATGGTCCTGCCAGTCAATCACTTCCGACTCTTTCACCGCGATATGGCGCACTGAAATGCGTTCGCCATGCATGGCTGCTTTTGAACCGGTAAGTAGCGGATGCCACGCAGGTAAATCTTTACCCTCCGCCAACAAGCGATAAGCACAAGTCATCGGTAGCCATTCGAACGTGGGCAGATTTTCACGAGTTAATTTAATGCAGTCGGGTTCAAACTCGAAGCGGCGTTCGTAGTTCCGACATTGACAGGTTTTAATATTGAGCTGACGGCAGGCAACGTTAGTGAAGTAGATTTCGTCGGTGTCCTCATCCATCAGTTTATGCAGGCAGCACTGACCACAACCATCACACAACGACTCCCATTCTGCATCGCTCATTTCGTCCAGGGTTTTACTTTGCCAGAAAGGTATATCGCTCATCAGGTGTTCCACCATTACGTTAAAACGCACCTTATAACCAGTCTGGCACGGCGATGCAAGCTTTGCCGCCCCTTTCAGGCGGCAAAAGTATTACAAAACGCGAGTTGTCAAAGAATGACCGCCGAAAGTAACCGTCAATTCATCGCCACTGTGCAGCGGACCAACACCATCAGGCGTGCCTGTCAGCACAACGTCACCGGCCTTAAGGGTAAAAAACTTGCTCATATAAGCAATCAGTGGAACGATTTTGTGGATCATGTCCGCAGTCGTACCTTGTTGGCGTTGTTCGCCGTTTACACTTAGACCCAGCGACGTATTTTGTGGATCACCGCTGAACTCTGCTGCAGGAATAAACCCGGAAAGTGGACACGAGTTATCAAACCCTTTGGCCTTTTCCCACGGCTGTCCGGCTTTCTTCATTTTTCCCTGAACATCACGTAATGTCAGATCGAGCGCCACACCGTAACCTGCAATAGCTTTGCGCACATGCTCTTCCGTGGCCTGACGTAGCGTCGCGCCAATCAACACCGCCAGTTCAACTTCATGATGAACCGAGCCGAAATTAGAGGGGATAGCCAGGGGCTGGCGCAGATCACACAGTGCCGTTTCAGGTTTAATAAACAACACGGGCTCTTCGGGCACTTCACTCCCCATCTCTTTAATATGTTTGGCATAGTTACTGCCAACACAGACGACCTTACTCACCGGATAATCCAGCAGCGCACCTTGCCAGTTGTGATGTTGATACATAACGTTCCTCTCACTTCATCGTGGTTCTTAAAACCCGCTCCAACGAATATGATGCCACCGCCGGATATCGGTTATTTGTCAGTACTGTCTGTATTTTTCGCCATCACAGAAAGATGTTGTTTAAGCAAATCCTCAGGTGGTGGTGGTAACTGGAGATAATAACCTTGCTCGGCTAATGCCTGTTTAACTTTCTCAATATCGGCATTTACCAGTTTTTTCCGCCCATCCAATGGCAGAATCATCGCGAGTTGAGGTTGGCCAAACCCTTTCATCAGCTCCTCTGGAACACGCGAAAAATCGTCTTTTTTTTCGACATATAAATAGGTCTGGTCACGTTTGCTACTTCGATAGATCACACAAAACATAATTTTACTCTGAATAAATGTGGGGGTGACTTGCCTCAATATAATCCAGACTATAACATGCCTGATAGTCTTCGTAATATCATCGCTCGCTGATGATGATAATTAGCTAATTGAGTAAGGCCAGGATGTCAAACACGCCAATCGAGCTTAAAGGTAGCAACTTCACCTTATCCGTGGTTCATCTGCATGAGGCAGAGCCTAAGATTATTCATCAAGCGCTGGAAGACAAAATCGTTCAGGCCCCGGCATTTTTAAAACATGCACCCGTCGTACTCAATGTCAGTGGCCTCGAAGAACGGGTCAACTGGTCAGCAATGCACAAAGCTATCTCAGCAACTGGCTTGCGGATAATTGGCGTCAGCGGTTGCAAAAATGCGAAACTGAAAGCTGAAATAGAAAAGATGGGGCTACCAATCCTGACTGAAGGAAAGGAAAAAGCGCCACGTTCAGCTCCCGTTCCCCAGGCTCCAGCGCAAAATACGATCCCGGACACAAAAACACGTTTAATAGATACTCCTGTACGTTCCGGTCAGCGCATTTATGCTCCACAATGTGATTTGATTGTTACAAGTAATGTAAGTGCAGGAGCAGAATTGATCGCAGATGGTAACATTCATATCTATGGCATGATGCGCGGTCGTGCGCTGGCCGGGGCAAGTGGTGACCGGGAAGCGCAAATATTTTGTACTAACCTGATGGCCGAACTAGTATCTATTGCTGGTGAATACTGGCTGAGTGATAAAATCCCAGTAGAATTTTATGGCAAAGCGGCACGGCTGCAATTAGTCGAAAACGCTTTGACCGTTCAATCGTTAAATTGATCCCTTTTTAACAAGGAATTTTTATGGCACGCATTATTGTTGTTACTTCGGGGAAAGGGGGCGTTGGAAAGACCACCTCCAGCGCGGCCATCGCCACTGGTTTGGCCCAGAAGGGAAAGAAAACTGTCGTGATCGATTTTGATATCGGCTTGCGTAACCTCGACCTGATTATGGGTTGTGAGCGTCGGGTCGTGTACGATTTCGTCAACGTCATTCAGGGCGATGCAACGCTAAATCAGGCGCTAATTAAGGATAAGCGTACTGATAACCTCTACATTCTCCCGGCATCGCAAACTCGCGATAAAGATGCCCTCACCCGCGAAGGGGTGGCCAAAGTTCTTGATGACCTAAAAGCGATGGACTTTGAGTTTATCGTTTGTGACTCACCGGCGGGTATTGAAACCGGTGCATTAATGGCTCTTTATTTCGCTGATGAAGCCATTATTACCACGAACCCGGAAGTCTCATCAGTTCGTGACTCTGACCGTATTTTAGGTATTCTGGCGTCGAAATCACGTCGCGCAGAAAACGGCGAAGAACCCATTAAAGAGCACCTGCTGTTAACGCGCTATAACCCTGGTCGCGTGCACAAAGGAGACATGCTGAGTATGGAAGACGTGCTGGAAATCCTGCGCATCAAACTCGTCGGTGTGATCCCAGAGGATCAATCCGTATTGCGCGCCTCTAACCAGGGTGAACCGGTCATTCTCGACATCAATGCCGATGCGGGTAAAGCCTACGCAGATACCGTAGAACGCCTGTTGGGTGAAGAACGCCCTTTCCGCTTCATTGAAGAAGAGAAGAAAGGCTTCCTCAAACGCTTGTTCGGAGGATAAGTTATGGCATTACTCGATTTCTTTCTCTCACGGAAGAAAAACACGGCCAACATTGCAAAAGAACGGCTGCAGATTATTGTTGCTGAACGTCGTCGCAGCGATGCAGAACCACACTATCTGCCGCAGTTGCGTAAAGATATTCTTGATGTCATTTGTAAATACGTACAAATTGATCCCGAGATGGTGACCGTACAGCTTGAGCAAAAGGATGGCGATATTTCCATTCTTGAGCTTAACGTGACCTTACCAGAAGCAGAAGAGCTGAAATAAGCTGTATTAGCTCAAACCTGATCTGACAGTTACCGGTTGTTTATACTGGTATCTGTCAGATTGCATTTGGTCTAAATTTTGTTCTCCCCTTCTATTGTCAGCTCAAATCGCCGCTAATTCACACTATTGCCACCAGAGCGAAATTACTTATCCTGCCTTTTTTGATAAATATTTTTTACATTTAAATCACACAACAATATTGATATTTCAGATCGCATAACCTTTACAATACCATGTTAACACCTGATGACATTTCTTGAAGAAAATATTTCAAATCAATGAGTTAATCCTTATTTAAGATTATTCCCATTCAAGCATAAAACACAATTACTATTATACCATTCGCGCTCATTTTGAATTATCTGAATAATAGCGAGCGTTCTTTAGTTAAGTGAATATTAATTAAAGACGAAATTATTGTGTGTGCAACTTACTTAATACCGGACATCTAAGTTGAAGAAAAAAATACTCGCCTTCGGGCTTATCTCAGCATTGTTCTGCTCCGCACCAGCAATGGCGGATATGAATCGCACCACGAAAGGTGCGCTGTTAGGTGCAGGCGTAGGTTTACTGACTGGCAATGGCGTTAATGGTGTGCTGAAAGGCGCTGCTGTGGGCGCTGGTGTTGGTGCAGTAACTGAAAAAGGTCGTGACGGTAAAAATGCCCGCAAAGGTGCGAAAGTGGGTGCTGCCGTTGGTGCAGTCACTGGCGTGTTGACCGGCAATGGTCTGGAAGGCGCGATTAAAGGTGCTGTAGTTGGCGGCACAGGTGGTGCCATTCTGGGTAAAATGAAATAAGGAATGATAATGAAAAAATTTGCATTACTGGCTGGTCTGTTTGTTTTCGCACCAATGAGCTGGGCGCAGGACTACAATATTAAGAACGGTTTGCCAGCAGAAACCTATATTACTTGTGCTGAAGCCAACGAAATGGCAAAAACTGACAGCGCACAGGTTGCAGAAATTGTGGCTGTAATGGGTAACGCCAGCGTTACGAGCCGTGATTTAAAGATCGAGCAATCTCCGGAACTCAGTGGCAAAGTGGTAGAAAAACTGAACCAGGTTTGTGCTAAAGATCCGCAAATGCTGTTAATTACCGCCATTGATGACACCATGCGTGCCATTGGCAAAAAATAATCATTAATGCAGTACCGCGCCGATTGATTCGGCGCGTTTTTTAGCAGGCGAAGGAATCAGAACTTATATTTCAATCCCACCATAACTGCGGTGTCATTGTAGCCATTATCACCGAGTTGAACGCCAACATTTCCCCAGACGCTGGCCGCTGAATTCAGATTGCCATTTACGCCAAGTTTAATTTCCCCCTGATTACGCGCACTGCCAGCAACTCATTTAGCCGTTTTCTGACAGTGATAACAGAAGGATTAAGGCTGATCCCTATGGCTAACGAGTTTTTCCCTTAACCGATTAACCACATTGATCGCCAACCAAACCAACGCATTTAGCAAATTTATAGTAACAAGCACTTCTCCCCGCCAGGTGCTGGGTTTGGCAAAAAGGATAACCAGGAAAGTGATTAGCATAAATGCAATGGAGAAAATGATATATAAAGTAAAATAATCCAGATTATTACTCTTGTTCATGCTACTGATGGTAATCCTGTCAAAAATTTCAGACAATTATAGCAAACAAAATAATGAACAATAGTAACAAGACGAAACGAGCTAATTAGCTGTCTATAATTACGTCACCTCACGCTCAGGCGATCATTTTTCACTCAACCACCACTTTCACCTTCGGTTTTGAGAGAATAATTTTGACCAGCTCAATATATGTCACTGGTTTATAGAAATAGTATCCCTGTTGGAACGTGATGTTGTTTTGGTTCAGGTAATCGAGCTGCTCCTTCGTCTCAACACCTTCAGCGACAATACTGATAGAAAGTTTGCGCGCCAGATCCAGCACGCAGTCTAGGATCCGGGTGGAATCTGGATCTGCGTTGACCCGCCCGACGAAGCTGTGATCAATCTTAATATAATCAATATGTAGATCATGGAGATAAGAAAGCCCCGAGTATCCAGTACCAAAATCATCCAGTGCGATGACAAAACCATTTTCATGCAAAATGTTTAGTCGCTGGACCAGACTTTCATCAACATGCAAAGGCTCACGCTCAGTGACTTCAAGCACGAGATTCAAATCACGGCGCGTGAAGCTGTCCTTGTATTTCAGGCATTCTTCAACAAATGTCGGCGAAATAATATGCGAGGCGCTGAAATTTATCCCAACGTGAAAACCTTCTGGCAGTTTACTTTCGATCGCATTCATTTGTTTGGCGACCTGGCTCATCAAACTTTGGGTGAGCGGAACTATCAACCCTGATTTTTCAGCAAGAGGAATGAAAGCCGCAGGAGAGATATATCCTCCCCGAGGGTGTTTCCAGCGGGCAAGGACTTCCACGCCGCGTAACGTCCCTTCCAGCCCATTTACCACTGGTTGATAAAAAGGCACAATTTCACCGTTATGTATTGCCCGCCGCAGGATCTCTTCCGGTGTCGCGCTTTTGTTGAAATATTTATCAAGCAGGAAGACAACGGCGCAGGAAATCAACAAAATGAATATCAAAATCCCCAGACCTTTATCGATAAGTCTGCTAAAGCTAAATAGAGGCGGCTGGTTATAAATAATACTGAAATGATATTTTGTGGAACTGACTCGCCCAGAAAAATGATTTTTACCATTGAGAGCTGTCACATCTCCCGACGGGCCAATAATGCTACCGCCAACGAGTAAAGTATATTTCGCCCCCTTCAACGGCACATTGAGCGCGCCACGAATATGTTGATCGCTAATAGTCACCAAAACTCGGGTATCTGCGAACTGATTCTGATAAAGCAAAATGGGCATTTTATTAACAGTATCGATTGCCGGAGCTAGCAGTAAATTGCTTTCAGGAATCACGGGTATACGTGATAGCAGTACGCGGTTCCCCGGCAGTGAAGTACACCAGACCGCATCTTGTTTGAGAATGATGATCGTACGCAGATGTGGCTTGAGCGCTGCTTCTGTACCTAGTTGATATTGTTCATCCAGATCACACCCTTTTCTGGCTATTTCCCGTACCGTTTGAATCGCCTGTGACGCTTCCTCAAGTATATAATTGATATTGTTTGCGGCATATCTCGCCCCTGCCAGGCTCTCCGCTTTTGCGGAATACCAGAGCTGGATGTTCAAAATAGAGACGCCGGTAATAAACAGGCAAACCGCAGCGAGGATAGGGATAAGTGTATTGCGCATCTGCGTGTCCCTGACAACAGGTTAATAGAGGGGGTTGACATTCATTCGCTCAATCTGGCGTCTACAGAGAGCATGGTCGAGAGAATCAGAAATATCCACGCATCAGATGAAATTTTGCCCAACATGCCGCAAGTCTTTCAATGACTGATGAAAAACTAATGTTCGCGCTGATCAATGGGTCTTTAAGCAGACAAGAGGCATGGGGTAATAATTCGGGAACAAAAATATAGGTTGAGCACGTTTCTGTTTAGCTTTAACCTTCGCCTTTATACATATGTGAATCAATAGGTTGAATGCATTTCTGTACCAGCAATTCCAGCTTTTTCAGCGTTTGTATCGCCGTTGAGTCAAGTCCATAACATTTCAATTCTTCTGCCGAATGAAATCTAACGTTGACCTGACCTCCGGGCAACTGGCGAAGGAGTACCCTGAAAGGTAAATCCAGAGCGAGGTCTGGATGTTCCAACATCAAAGGCGTTCCCTTTTCAGGATTACCAAATACCAGAACAGTCGTTGGCGGCATTACAAGACCTGCATTACTGGCAGCTTTCGCGTGGTCAAACTCGCCAAATAAAACCAGACCATTATTTGATACCGCCTTAAGAAGACGTGTTCTGGTATGCTCGAAGTCAAATGCACTATTGAATTGAATCATAACGTTTTTACCATTAACACCATAATCAATGTGAACGATGAGACAACCATAATATAAATACAAAATATTAAAACCTGAGTTTGCTCATATTTTTTAACATCAGAAAAATAACATTTTCTGATGAGTTCCTTTAATCAACCAGAATTAAAACAATCGCAATATCCACTATGTTTATAAAATCATCCTATGCTAACAAGATAATGTAGACTCTGATTCCATAAAGCACTCCCTTCCTAAACCCTGTAGTTACAAATTGTAAAGATTAATTTACTCTGTTTATATTTTGACTATCTGGTTATATCTCAGTGGATATGTAAAATTAATAACAGCTGGTGATCATTCAGTAGTTGACTATAGAAAATTCGCCAGCCGGTCACAGACACGCATCTTTACAGGGCGTGTCTGCATTTTTTGTTATGATGTATTGTGATGTATATAGTAGTACTGGTGAATTATGAGCAATCTGAATCCATGCCTGGCGTGTGGTGCCTGTTGTGCATTTTTCCGCGTCTCTTTTTACTGGGCCGAAGCAGATGATGCAGGCGGCACTATCCCGGCTCATCTTACTGAGCAAATATCCCCTTACCATCGATGTATGAGCGGTACTAACCAGAAGGATCCCCGTTGTGTTGCCCTGGCAGGAACGCCTGGAAAAAACGCATGTTGCACCATATACAAGAATCGCTCATCGACATGTCGAGAATTCGCCATGTCTGGCGAGGATGGGAAGATTAATGAGGCATGTAATCGCGCCCGAGCAAAATATGGGCTGCCTCCAATTTAAAAAGCACTTTTCATTTTTAATGGGCGCTATAAAACTGCGTATCCATGATTATATTCTGATGTAACATGCCCATTGCCCGAGTATCAAGAATACAATGCCATATGTTCCTGGTACCGGGCAACATTTTGGTGAAAACTGCCATTTTAAAAATTCAGTTCTTGATGATCATTCTTGATATTTTACGTAACAATCAACAGGCATTACATTCTGATATTTCGACTGTAAACCATTATGTTTTTCGCGCAATTCCCACCCATCGAATGATCCTTTGCCGTTAATCATGAGATAGTTAAAATCAGTAATTTCGATTAGTCTTATTTTTTAGATGAGAGTCTTTTTATATGCTTTTAAACATTCTTTAAGAATAAGAAATCTGCCATAAAGACAGATTTCTTTAATTTATAATTAGAGATTTGCAACGTTATGATATACTTTTTGAACATCGTCGTCATCTTCGAGGGCATCAATAAGTCCTTCAAAGATTTCTAAATCTTCTGGTGAAAGCTCAACTTCTGATTGAGCAATCATTTCTAATTCTGTTGTTGAGAACTCAGTAATTCCAGCTGCTTTTAGAGCTGCAATTCCTTTATGAAGGTCTGTAGGCTCAGTATAAATAACTATGTTTCCTTCTTCTTCGGTCACATCACGGACATCCACTTCAGCTTCAAGCAAAATTTCAAAAATACGGTCAGGGTCAGTTCCTTCAAATACAATCACGCCAGTATTGTCAAACATATAGCTGACAGAACCAGCTGCTCCGATATTCCCGCCTTTTTTATTGAAAATTGTACGAACGTTAGCAATCGTACGGTTAACGTTTGAAGTCAACGTTTCAGCGATAATCATTGAACCACTGGGTCCAAAGCCTTCATAACGTCCTTGTACGAACGTTTCGTCTCCGCCACCTTTGGCTTTATCAATAGCTTTATCAATAACGTGTTTTGGAACTTGCGCCTGCTTCGCGCGTTCAATAACGAACTTTAAAGAAGTGTTTAATTCTGGGTCTGGTTCACCTTGTTTAGCCGCAGCATAGATTTCCACACCGAATTTTGCATATACTTTAGACGTTGCCCCGTCTTTAGCCGTTTTTTTAGCTACGATATTGGCCCATTTACGTCCCACTGGAATAATCTCCTCGAAATTTATTTACATCAATAACAGGTTGATAACCTGCGATTTTCGTCATATTATATCATAACATGAAAAATTTCGTCTATGAGAATTAGAAATAAGATAAACATATAGCAGCACTTTAATTTTCCATTATTTAAAAATGTTACCAGATTATTTTTCTGATTTAGTTTTAGATTTTTGTTCTTAATAATTGAAACGCTATAATAATACATAAGGCAAAAACAATGTGATAATCCCGACTAATCATCTGGAAACCGTTTTTAAAACAAATCCATTCTTAATCAACTGATATTTAATGATAAATTTCATTTAATTGTTCTTTTATTAATTGAAATCAACCCTTTCCCAACCATTTGATATAATTGATATTATCCTTCATTTTAGGAAGTTTTTTTACTATCACTTATATCAAAATAACGTTTCTTTTCACCAACGATTAAGAGGAACTTTTAATGATTACGGTTGAGCTATGAGCGAAAAGCGGACGTTACCGACACCCGCCGATCTTCACTAATGTAGCACTCCAAATGAATATATACCTTAAATCAGGTTCAACTTCGTTACTACATATGAAAAATAATGTGTTGATATATAAATTATTTTTTCTTATGTTAATTCATTCCAACCTGTGCTCAAGCACTCTTTCTTAACAACGAAAGGCCATAAAATGAATATCGAAGCATTTGCTTTTGGCACCACCAACTGGGGTGAAGTCGAAAAAACAGAACATCCCGGGGAAACAGGCATGGCCTACTGGCGCACACAATTTTTTGGTCACAAGCCGAACCAAATCCGTGTGCGAATGGTTGAATATACCCCAGGTTACCTGGCGGATCATTGGTGCAGTAAAGGTCATATCCTTTTATGCATAGAGGGAGAACTCGAAACACTGCTCGCAGATGGCCGCAAATTCACTTTAACTGCGGGGATGAGTTATCAGGTTGGTGATAACGCAGAGCCACATCAGTCCAGAACAGAGACAGGAGCAAAACTCTTTATTGTGGACTAAAGGATTCGTCGTTGTTGCGATTGCGACATCCGATTCTGGCACAGAATTGGAACCTGGCAGTAGAACAACCATCTGACCATCCCCCAACTACCTGGGGGTTTTGATAACTTATTTTGATAACCGTTAGCATCCTGACAAAAATAACGGGAGCGTTACGCTCCCGTTAATGGATTTAATAAATTACCGAATTACATGTTCTTGATGATCGCATCACCAAACTCTGAACATTTCAGCAGCTTAGCGCCTTCCATCAGACGTTCGAAGTCATAGGTTACGGTTTTCGCGTTGATTGCGCCTTCCATACCTTTAACAATCAGGTCTGCGGCTTCAGTCCAGCCCATATGGCGCAGCATCATCTCAGCGGAGAGGATGATAGAGCCTGGGTTAACTTTGTCCTGACCGGCATATTTCGGCGCAGTACCGTGGGTGGCTTCAAACAGGGCGCATTCGTCACCGATGTTTGCGCCAGGGGCGATACCGATACCGCCAACCTGCGCTGCCAGGGCGTCAGAAATGTAGTCACCGTTCAGGTTCATACAGGCGATTACGTCGTATTCAGCCGGACGCAGCAGGATCTGTTGCAGGAATGCATCAGCAATCACGTCTTTAATGACGATCTCTTTGCCGGTATTCGGGTTTTTAACTTTCAGCCACGGGCCACCGTCAATCAGTTCACCGCCAAACTCTTCACGCGCCAACTGGTAGCCCCAGTCTTTAAACGCGCCTTCGGTGAACTTCATGATGTTGCCTTTGTGCACCAGGGTCACGGAGTCACGATCGTTAGCAATTGCGTATTCGATCGCTGCACGAACCAGACGTTTGGTGCCTTCTTCAGAACATGGCTTAATACCGATACCACAATGTTCCGGGAAGCGAATTTTCTTCACGCCCATCTCTTCACGCAGGAATTTAATTACTTTCTCAGCGTCGGCAGAGTCTGCTTTCCATTCGATACCTGCATAAATGTCTTCCGAGTTTTCACGGAAGATAACCATATCGGTCAGTTCAGGGTGTTTAACCGGGCTTGGGGTGCCCTGATAGTAACGTACCGGACGCAGGCAGATGTAGAGATCAAGTTCCTGGCGCAGGGCAACGTTGAGAGAACGAATACCGCCACCAACCGGAGTGGTCAGCGGGCCTTTAATAGCAACGCGATATTCACGAATCAGATCAAGGGTTTCAGCAGGCAGCCACACATCCTGACCATAAACCTGTGTGGATTTTTCACCGGTGTAAATTTCCATCCAGGAGATTTTACGCTCGCCTTTATAGGCTTTCTCGACTGCAGCGTCGACCACTTTCAGCATGGCTGGGGTTACATCTACACCGATTCCATCACCTTCAATGTAAGGGATAATCGGATTTTCAGGAACGTTGAGTTTGCCGTTTTGCAGGGTGATCTTCTTGCCTTGTGCCGGAACAACTACTTTACTTTCCATTCACCTCTCCTTCGAGCGCTACTGGTTTGCTCGTCTGCCACCACGTTGCATATGCGTTTGCGTCCTGCGATACGGATGCTTTAGAGCAATTTTTTGTTAATGATTTGTAATTGGCTTGTCAATACTACCCTATTGTTTGCCGTCATGAAAGATGCGCGTTATTAGGCTATAATGCGGCAATTCATAATCTCTGAAAATACCATGCAAAAAACTTCTTTTAGAAATCACCAGGTTAAGCGATTCAGCTCGCAACGCACTAACAAACGCAAACCAGAAAACCAGCCCACGCGTGTGATCCTGTTTAATAAACCTTACGATGTCCTGCCACAGTTCACCGATGAAGCTGGGCGCAAAACATTAAAAGAATTCATCCCGGTTCAGGGTGTTTATGCGGCGGGTCGTCTCGACCGCGATAGCGAAGGGTTATTGGTGCTGACCAATAATGGTGCACTACAGGCTCGTTTAACTCAGCCGGGCAAACGCACCGGGAAAATCTATTATGTGCAGGTGGAAGGCATTCCCACACAAGACGCTCTTGAAGCCTTACGCAATGGCGTAACCTTAAATGATGGTCCTACCCTGCCCGCAGGCGTGGAGCTGGTTGAAGAACCAGAGTGGTTATGGCCACGTAATCCGCCAATTCGTGAACGTAAAAGTATTCCCACCAGCTGGCTGAAGATTACTTTATATGAAGGACGTAATCGCCAGGTGCGCCGCATGACCGCCCATGTCGGTTTCCCTACGCTGCGACTGATTCGCTATGCCATGGGCAATTACACACTGGATAATCTCGCTAACGGCGAATGGCGAGAAGCAACAGAATAAGGATGCACAATGTTTAAACCGCACGTTACCGTCGCCTGCGTGGTACACGCAGAGGACAAATTTTTAGTTGTTGAAGAGACGATTAACGGTAAAGCGTTATGGAACCAACCGGCGGGACATCTGGAGGCGGATGAGACGCTAGTAGAAGCAGCTGCGCGTGAGCTGTGGGAAGAAACCGGCATCAGCGCGCGACCGCAACACTTTATCCGCATGCATCAGTGGATTGCGCCAGATAAAACGCCGTTTTTGCGTTTCCTGTTTGCCATTGAACTTGAGCAAATATGCCCGACCCAGCCTCATGACAGCGATATAGACTGCTGCCGTTGGGTCAGCGCCGAAGAAATTTTACAGGCGTCAAATCTACGTTCGCCACTGGTGGCGGAAAGTATTCGTTGTTATCAAAGCGGGCAACGCTATCCGCTGGAGATGATTGGCGATTTTAACTGGCCTTTTACAAAGGGTGTCATCTAAAAGGCTGCGTGATAGAATACGCCGCCTTGAAGTTCAATGTCGTGAGTAATCCAATGTCTGAAACCGCAAAAAAAGTGATCGTCGGCATGTCCGGCGGTGTCGATTCCTCCGTTTCTGCCTGGCTGTTGCAACAACAGGGATATCAGGTCGAAGGCCTGTTTATGAAGAACTGGGAAGAAGACGACGGTGAGGAATATTGCACAGCGGCAGCGGATCTGGCTGATGCCCAGGCGGTCTGCGATAAGCTCGGCATTGAACTGCACACCGTCAACTTTGCTGCCGAATACTGGGACAACGTCTTCGAACTGTTCCTTGCCGAATATAAAGCCGGTCGCACGCCGAATCCGGATATTCTGTGCAACAAAGAGATCAAATTTAAAGCCTTCCTCGAATTTGCCGCCGAAGATTTAGGTGCCGATTATATCGCTACCGGTCATTACGTTCGTCGGGCAGATGTCGATGGCAAGAGCCGCCTGCTGCGTGGTCTGGACAGCAATAAAGACCAGAGCTACTTCCTTTATACGCTCAGCCATGAGCAAATTGCGCAAAGCCTGTTCCCGGTCGGCGAACTGGAAAAACCGCAGGTGCGTAAGATTGCTGAAGATCTTGGTCTGGTCACCGCGAAGAAAAAAGACTCTACCGGCATTTGCTTCATTGGCGAACGTAAATTCCGCGAGTTCCTGGGCCGTTATCTCCCGGCGCAACCGGGCAAAATCATTACCGTCGATGGCGATGAAATTGGTGAGCACCAGGGGCTGATGTATCACACCCTCGGTCAGCGTAAAGGTCTGGGTATCGGTGGCACTAAAGAAGGCACCGAAGAACCGTGGTATGTGGTCGATAAAGACGTCGAAAACAACATTCTGATTGTTGCGCAGGGCCATGAACACCCGCGTCTGATGTCTGTCGGTCTGATTGCCCAGCAGCTACACTGGGTCGATCGCGAACCGTTCACCGGCACTATGCGTTGCACGGTAAAAACCCGCTATCGCCAGACCGACATTCCGTGCACCGTCAAGGCGCTGGACGACGATCGCATTGAAGTGATTTTCGATGAGCCAGTTGCCGCCGTGACGCCGGGCCAGTCTGCCGTCTTCTATAACGGTGAAGTGTGCCTCGGTGGCGGTATCATTGAGCAGCGTCTACCGCTGCCGGTCTGATTATTGTCTTTAATTACAACAAGGAAGCAGTGAACGTGGCAAAGAATTACTATGACATCACCCTCGCCCTGGCCGGTATTTGTCAGTCGGCACGCCTGGTGCAACAACTCGCTCACCAGGGGCATTGTGATGCCGATGCGCTACACGTCTCACTCAACAGTATTATTGATATGAACCCCAGCTCGACGCTGGCGGTTTTTGGCGGCAGTGAAGCCAACCTGCGCGTCGGGCTGGAAACCCTGCTCGGCGTGCTCAATGCCAGCAGTCGTCAGGGCTTAAACGCTGAGCTAACCCGCTACACGCTAAGCCTGATGGTGCTTGAGCGCAAACTTTCCTCAGCGAAAGGTGCGCTCGACACTCTGGGCAACCGGATCAACGGCCTGCAACGCCAACTCGAACACTTCGATTTACAGTCCGAAACGCTGATGAGCGCGATGGCCGCCATCTATGTTGATGTGATAAGCCCGCTTGGCCCGCGCATTCAGGTCACCGGCTCCCCTGCCGTACTGCAAAGCCCACAGGTGCAGGCGAAAGTTCGCGCAACCCTGCTGGCAGGCATTCGCGCCGCCGTGCTCTGGCACCAGGTCGGCGGCGGACGTCTGCAACTGATGTTTTCTCGTAATCGCCTGACCACTCAGGCAAAACAAATTCTTGCTCATTTAACCCCGGAGTTGTGATCTATGGAATTATCCTCACTGACCGCCGTTTCCCCTGTCGATGGACGCTACGGCGATAAAGTCAGCGCGCTGCGCGGGATTTTCAGCGAATACGGTTTGCTGAAATTCCGTGTACAAGTTGAAGTACGTTGGCTGCAAAAACTGGCCGCGCACGCAGCGATCAAGGAAGTTCCTGCTTTTGCTGCCGACGCAATCGGTTACCTTGATGCAATCGTCGCTAATTTCAGTGAAGAAGATGCATCGCGAATCAAAACCATCGAGCGTACCACTAACCACGACGTTAAAGCGGTTGAGTATTTCCTGAAAGAAAAAGTGGCGGAGATCCCGGAACTGCACGCGGTTTCTGAATTCATTCACTTTGCCTGTACTTCGGAAGATATCAATAACCTCTCCCACGCGTTGATGCTGAAAACTGCGCGTGATGAAGTGATCCTGCCATACTGGCGTCAACTGATTGACGGCATTAAAGATCTCGCCGTTCAGTATCGCGATATCCCGCTGCTGTCCCGTACCCACGGTCAGCCAGCCACACCGTCAACCATCGGTAAAGAGATGGCTAACGTCGCCTACCGTATGGAGCGCCAGTACCGCCAGCTTAACCAGGTGGAGATCCTCGGCAAAATCAACGGCGCGGTCGGTAACTATAACGCCCACATCGCCGCTTACCCGGAAGTTGACTGGCATCAGTTCAGCGAAGAGTTCGTCACCTCGCTGGGTATTCAGTGGAACCCGTACACTACCCAAATCGAACCGCACGACTACATCGCCGAGCTGTTTGATTGCGTTGCGCGCTTTAACACCATTCTGATCGACTTCGACCGTGACGTCTGGGGTTATATCGCCCTTAACCACTTCAAACAAAAAACCATTGCTGGTGAGATTGGTTCTTCCACCATGCCGCATAAAGTTAACCCGATCGACTTCGAAAACTCCGAAGGCAATCTGGGGCTTTCCAACGCGGTATTGCAGCACCTGGCAAGCAAACTGCCGGTTTCCCGCTGGCAGCGTGACCTGACCGACTCCACCGTGCTGCGTAACCTCGGCGTGGGTATCGGTTATGCGCTGATTGCTTACCAGTCCACCCTGAAAGGTGTGAGCAAACTGGAAGTGAACCGTGATCATCTGCTGGATGAACTGGATCACAACTGGGAAGTGTTGGCTGAACCGATCCAGACGGTAATGCGCCGTTACGGGATTGAGAAGCCATACGAGAAGCTGAAAGAGCTGACTCGCGGTAAACGCGTTGACGCCGAAGGCATGAAGCAATTTATCGACGGTCTGGCGCTGCCAGAAGATGAAAAAGCACGCCTGAAAGCGATGACGCCGGCTAACTATATTGGTCGTGCCATCACTATGGTTGATGAGCTGAAATAAGCCTCGTATCAGTGCCGGATGGTGATGCCGTCCGGCCTGTTTATAAAGATAATCCGCTTTTCTATTTACACCTCCCTTCCCCACTGGTTTATTTAATGTTTACCCCCACAACCACATAATCGCGTTACACTATTTTTATAATTAAGACAGGGAGAAATAAAAATGCGCGTACTGGTTGTCGAAGACAATGCGTTGTTACGTCACCATCTTAAAGTTCAGATTCAGGACGCGGGTCATCAGGTCGATGACGCAGAAGATGCCAAAGAAGCCGATTATTATCTCAACGAACATTTACCGGATATTGCGATTGTCGATCTCGGTTTGCCTGACGAAGATGGTTTGTCGCTGATCCGTCGCTGGCGTAGTAATGATGTTTCACTGCCAATTCTGGTTTTAACCGCCCGTGAAAGCTGGCAGGACAAAGTTGAAGTATTAAGCGCCGGTGCTGACGATTACGTGACTAAACCCTTTCATATTGAAGAAGTGATGGCTCGAATGCAGGCATTAATGCGGCGTAATAGCGGCCTGGCTTCACAGGTTATTTCACTGCCGCCGTTTCAGGTTGATCTCTCCCGTCGCGAATTATCCATTAGTGACGAAGTCATCAAACTGACCGCATTTGAATACACCATTATGGAAACCTTGATCCGTAACAACGGCAAAGTGGTCAGTAAAGATTCATTGATGTTACAGCTCTACCCGGATGCCGAACTGCGGGAAAGTCACACCATTGATGTTCTGATGGGCAGGCTGCGCAAAAAAATTCAGGCGCAATACCCGCACGAGGTGATTACCACCGTTCGCGGCCAGGGTTATCTTTTCGAATTGCGCTGATGAAAAAATTACTGCGTGTTTTTTTCCCGCTCTCGCTGCGGGTACGTTTTCTGTTGGCGACGGCCGCGGTAGTACTAGTGCTTTCACTTTCCTACGGTATGGTTGCCCTGATCGGTTATAGCGTTAGTTTCGATAAAACGACGTTTCGTCTGTTACGCGGCGAGAGCAATTTATTCTATACACTGGCGAAATGGGAAAACAATAAGCTACACGTTGAACTGCCGGAAAATATTGACAAGCAAAGTCCCACGATGTCTCTGATTTATGACGAGAACGGCAAACTATTGTGGGCGCAGCGTGACGTTCCCTGGCTGATGAAAATGATCCAGCCTGACTGGCTGAAATCCAATGGTTTTCACGAAATAGAGGCTGACGTGAACGATACCAGCCTGCTACTGAGTAACGATCTCTCTATTCAGCAGCAGTTGCAGGAAGTTCGGGAAGACGACGACGATGCAGAAATGACCCACTCGGTAGCCGTTAATGTCTATCCGGCAACGGCGCGAATGCCAAAACTCACCATTGTGGTGGTCGATACCATTCCCGTAGAGCTTAAAAGTTCCTATACGGTATGGAGCTGGTTTCTCTATGTACTCCTGGCCAACCTGTTGTTAGTGATCCCGTTACTGTGGATCGCCGCTTGGTGGAGCTTACGCCCTATTGAAGCCCTGGCGCGAGAAGTCCGCGAACTGGAAGAACACCACCGTGAACTGCTCAACCCTACAACAACGAGAGAACTGACCAGCCTGGTGGGTAACCTGAACCGACTTTTAAAAAGCGAGCGTGAGCGTTACGACAAATACCGCACTACGCTCACTGACCTGACTCACAGCCTGAAAACGCCTCTGGCGGTGCTACAAAGTACGCTACGTTCTTTGCGAAGTGAAAAGATGAACGTCAGTGAGGCGGAACCGGTGATGCTGGAACAAATTAGCCGTATCTCGCAACAAATTGGTTACTACCTACACCGAGCCAGTATGCGTGGAGGGACATTACTTAGCCGCGAACTACATCCAGTGGCCCCGTTGTTGGACAATCTCACATCGGCACTGAATAAAGTTTATCAGCGTAAAGGCGTCAATATTTCCCTCGATATCTCGCCAGAAATTAGCTTTGTCGGTGAGCAGAACGATTTTGTTGAGGTAATGGGCAATGTACTGGATAACGCCTGTAAGTATTGTCTCGAATTTGTCGAAATCTCCGCAAGGCAAACTGACAAACATCTCTACATCGTGGTCGAAGATGATGGACCGGGGATCCCGCAAAGCAAGCGTGAGGTGATTTTCGACCGTGGTCAGCGTGTTGATACCTTACGCCCCGGGCAAGGCGTGGGGCTGGCGGTCGCTCGTGAAATTACTGAACAGTACGACGGAAGAATCATCGCCGGAGAGAGCATGCTCGGCGGTGCGCGAATGGAGGTGATTTTTGGTCGCCAGCATTCCTTGTCGAAAGATGAATAAATATGTCCTTTGTTCGCGCATTACAGTATGCATCCGTTATAATCGGTTGCAGATACCCGCCTATGGACGCTTAACATGGAATACCAACTCACCCTTAATTGGCCCGATTTTCTTGAACGCCACTGGCAGAAACGTCCCGTGGTGCTAAAACGCGGCTTTAATAATTTTATTGACCCTATTTCTCCCGACGAGCTGGCGGGCCTGGCGATGGAAAGTGAAGTCGACAGTCGGCTGGTCAGTCATCAGGATGGCAAATGGCAGGTCAGTCACGGGCCATTCGAAAGCTACGACCATCTGGGCGAAACCAACTGGTCATTGCTGGTCCAGGCGGTTGATCACTGGCATGAACCGGCCGCCGCGCTGATGCGTCCGTTCCGTGAATTACCGGACTGGCGCATTGACGACCTGATGATCTCGTTTTCCGTGCCTGGCGGCGGCGTCGGTCCGCATCTCGATCAGTACGATGTATTTATTATTCAGGGTACAGGTCGCCGTCGCTGGCGGGTAGGTGAAAAACTGCACATGAGGCAGCACTGCCCTCACCCGGATCTGTTACAGGTTGATCCGTTTGAAGCGATTATTGATGAAGAGCTGGAGCCAGGCGATATTCTTTATATTCCGCCAGGGTTCCCGCACGAAGGCTACGCGCTGGAAAATGCGATGAACTATTCCGTTGGTTTTCGTGCGCCGAATACGCGGGAACTGATCAGCGGATTTGCCGATTACGTGCTGCAACGTGAGCTGGGCGGTAATTACTACAGCGATCCGGATGTCCCTCCTCGCGATCATCCGGCAGACGTTCTGCCGCAGGAGATGGATAAACTGCGTGAGATGATGCTTGAGTTGATCAACCAGCCAGAACACTTTAAGCAGTGGTTTGGCGAGTTTATTTCGCAGTCGCGTCATGAACTGGATATCGCTCCGCCAGAGCCACCGTATCAACCGGATGAAATCTACGACGCGCTGAAACAAGGTGATGTACTGGTGCGTCTGGGTGGTCTGCGCGTCTTGCGCATTGGCGACGATGTTTATGCTAATGGTGAGAAAATTGATTCCCCGCACCGTCCGGCGCTGGAGGCACTCGCCAGCAACATTGCACTGACCGCCGAGAATTTTGGCGACGCACTGGAAGATCCGTCATTCCTCGCGATGCTCGCGGCGCTGGTCAATAGCGGGTATTGGTTCTTCGAAGGGTAAATTTGAATTGAAGCCGGATGCGGCATCATATGCCGCATCCAATTTCGCTTACTTCCGTTTCGCCGTTAACTCGGCAATACGCACAATCACTTGCACCGCTTTTTCCATTCCTTCCAGAGTGACAAACTCATGTTTACCATGATAGTTATAACCGCCGGTAAACAGATTCGGACACGGTAATCCCATAAACGACAACTGCGCACCGTCAGTACCACCACGGATCGGTTTCAGGTCTGGTTCAATATCGCAATCGCGCATCGCCTGCTGGGCAATATCAAGAATATGCGGATGCTCAACGACTTTCTCGCGCATGTTGTAGTAACTGTCTTCAATCACCAGTTCAATGTAGCAATCCGGGTGTAACCCTTTGCCCACTTTCTTGGCAATTTCCATCATTTTACGTTTACGCGCTTCAAACTGTTTACGGTCGAAATCACGGATGATGTAGTGCATATCGGCGCGCTCAACAGTGCCTTTCATGCTTGTCAGGTGATAGAAGCCTTCATAACCTTCCGTGGCTTCCGGGCTTTCATCTGCCGGTACTTCCGCATGAATGCGTGCCGCCAGCGACAGCGCATTCACCATCACACCTTTTGCCGTACCTGGGTGAACATTGTTGCCGACGATTTTGATATTCACCGAAGCAGCGTTGAAGTTTTCAAACTCCAGTTCACCTACGCCACCACCATCTACGGTGTAAGCCCAGCGGGCATCAAAGGCTTCAACATCAAAATGTTTCGCCCCTTTGCCCACTTCTTCATCTGGCGTAAAGGCAACACGAATATCGCCATGCGGAATATTTTTCTGCTGCAATACCGCCAGCGCGGTCATGATTTCTGCAATACCTGCTTTGTCGTCAGCACCCAACAATGTTTTACCGTCAGTGGTGATCAGCGTCTGTCCCAGCAGTTGATGCAGTACCGGGAACATGACCGGTGACAGGACTTCGTCGCCGACGCCCAACGCAATGTCGCCGCCACGATAGTTTTCAACAATCTGCGGATTCACATTTTTACCGCTGCAATCCGGTGAGGTATCCACATGAGAAATAAAGCCAATCGCCGGAATATCGCCAGGAACGTTAGCCGGTAGCGTCGCCATCAACGTTCCTTTCTCACTTAAGGTCACATTGATAAGACCCATTTCTTCCAGCTGATCTTTCAGCAGATGCAATAATTTCCACTGGCCTTCCGTGCTGGGAACTTGTCTCACCCCCGCTTTTGATTGGGTATCGAGAGACACGTAGTTCAAAAAACGCTCAAGTAGTTTATCCATGTAGTCACCCTCACTTTTCGTGACAACATTATTAAGAAGCAGGAAAAGACAAATATTGCGTCAGGTCACTTTTACCCCTGCAATCGGGAATATTTATCAACATTACCTTAATGAATATAAAGCTAAGCCAGTAATTCACAACAAGGATTGGCGATCCAAGTAGTTTGCCGTAGAATTACGGCCCTCTTTAAGAGTCACCAAGGTGGTTAACCACAAACCCCGCTTCGGTAAGCCATCCGTTGCGTTTACATGGGACAGAGTAAAAAATTGAATAAACAACCGAGTTCGCTTTCACCGCTGGTGCAATTGGCGGGAATTCGCAAATGCTTTGATGGTAAAGAGGTCATTCCCCAGCTGGATCTGACTATCAACAATGGCGAGTTCCTCACGCTGCTTGGCCCTTCTGGCTGCGGTAAAACAACCGTTCTTCGCCTGATTGCGGGTCTGGAAACTGTTGATTCTGGACGCATCATGCTGGATAACGAGGACATCACCCACGTTCCGGCGGAAAACCGCTATGTGAACACCGTTTTCCAAAGCTACGCGCTATTCCCCCACATGACCGTATTCGAAAATGTGGCCTTTGGTTTGCGTATGCAAAAAACCCCTGCTGCTGAAATTACGCCTCGCGTGATGGAAGCTTTGCGGATGGTGCAACTGGAAAGCTTCGCTCAACGCAAACCGCATCAACTCTCAGGCGGTCAACAGCAACGCGTCGCCATTGCCCGCGCGGTGGTTAACAAGCCTCGCCTGCTGCTGCTTGATGAGTCGCTCTCTGCGCTGGATTACAAACTGCGCAAGCAAATGCAGAACGAGCTGAAAGCGTTACAGCGTAAGCTTGGCATTACCTTCGTCTTTGTCACTCACGATCAGGAAGAAGCACTCACCATGTCAGACAGGATTGTGGTGATGCGCGAGGGGCGTATTGAGCAAGATGGTACACCGCGCGAAATTTACGAAGAGCCGAAGAATTTATTTGTTGCCGGATTCATTGGCGAAATCAATATGTTCAACGCTACTGTCATCGAACGTCTCGACGAGCAGCGCGTGCGGGCTAACGTTGAAGGTCGCGAGTGTAATATCTACGTTAACTTCGCCGTTGAACCGGGGCAAAAACTGCATGTTCTGCTGCGCCCGGAAGACTTACGTGTTGAAGAGATTAACGACGACAACCATGCTGAAGGTCTGATTGGTTACGTTCGTGAGCGTAACTACAAAGGCATGACGCTGGAGTCGGTTGTTGAACTGGAAAATGGCAAGATGGTGATGGTCAGCGAATTCTTCAATGAAGACGATCCTGACTTTGACCACTCTCTCGACCAAAAAATGGCCATTAATTGGGTAGAAAGCTGGGAGGTCGTACTGGCTGATGAAGAACACAAGTAAGTTCCAGAATGTAGTGATTGTCACTATTGTCGGTTGGCTTGTGTTGTTTGTCTTTCTGCCCAACCTGATGATCATTGGCACCAGCTTTTTGACCCGCGACGACGCCAGCTTCGTCAAAATGGTCTTTACGCTGGAAAACTACGCACGTCTGCTCGATCCGCTCTATTTTGAAGTGCTATTGCACTCGCTGAATATGGCGCTGATCGCCACCCTCGCCTGCCTGGTTCTGGGCTATCCGTTTGCCTGGTTTCTGGCGAAGCTGCCGCACAAGGTGCGTCCGCTGCTACTTTTTCTGCTGATTGTTCCCTTCTGGACCAACTCATTGATTCGCATCTACGGGCTGAAAATTTTCCTCAGCACCAAAGGCTATCTCAACGAGTTTTTGCTCTGGCTGGGCGTTATCGACACACCAATTCGTATCATGTTCACGCCCAGTGCGGTGATTATCGGTCTGGTTTACATTCTGCTGCCGTTTATGGTGATGCCGCTGTACTCCAGTATCGAAAAACTGGATAAGCCGTTGCTGGAGGCGGCGCGCGATCTCGGTGCCAGCAAGTTACAGACTTTTATCCGCATCATTATTCCACTGACGATGCCGGGAATTATTGCCGGATGTCTGCTGGTGATGCTGCCAGCGATGGGCCTGTTCTATGTGTCCGACCTGATGGGCGGTGCGAAAAACCTGCTGATCGGTAACGTCATCAAGGTCCAGTTCCTTAATATTCGTGACTGGCCGTTTGGTGCAGCCACCAGCATTACGCTGACTATCGTAATGGGCCTGATGTTGCTGGTTTACTGGCGCGCTTCTCGTTTGCTGAATAAGAAGGTGGAACTCGAATGATCGGTCGACTGCTTCGCGGCGGTTTTATGACCGCTATCTACGCGTACCTGTATATCCCAATCATTATTTTGATTGTGAACTCCTTCAACAGCTCGCGCTTTGGCATCAACTGGCAGGGTTTTACCACCAAATGGTATAGCCTGCTGATGAACAACGACAGCCTGTTACAGGCAGCGCAGCATTCACTGACGATGGCGGTGTTTTCGGCGACGTTTGCCACGCTTATCGGTTCACTGACGGCAGTTGCGCTGTACCGCTATCGCTTTCGCGGTAAGCCGTTCGTTAGCGGAATGCTGTTTGTGGTGATGATGTCGCCAGATATCGTGATGGCAATTTCTCTGCTGGTGCTGTTTATGCTGCTGGGTATTCAGCTTGGCTTCTGGTCGCTGCTGTTCTCGCATATCACCTTCTGCCTACCGTTTGTGGTGGTGACGGTGTATTCGCGCCTGAAAGGTTTTGACGTGCGAATGCTGGAAGCGGCGAAAGATCTCGGTGCCAGTGAATTTACCATTCTGCGGAAAATCATCCTGCCACTGGCAATGCCAGCGGTGGCGGCGGGCTGGGTGTTAAGCTTTACCCTGTCGATGGACGATGTGGTAGTTTCTTCGTTCGTCACCGGCCCAAGCTATGAAATTCTGCCGTTAAAAATTTATTCGATGGTCAAAGTCGGCGTATCGCCGGAAGTTAACGCGCTGGCAACCATATTACTGGTGCTGTCGCTGGTGATGGTTATTGCCAGCCAGCTTATTGCTCGTGATAAAACGAAAGGTAACACAGGGGACGTTAAATGAAAAAATGGTCACGCCACCTGCTCGCGGCGGGTGCTCTGGCACTGGGCATGAGCGCCGCTCACGCTGATGACAACAATACACTGTATTTCTACAACTGGACCGAGTATGTGCCGCCTGGACTGCTTGAACAGTTCACCAAAGAAACCGGTATTAAGGTTATCTATTCGACTTACGAGTCGAACGAAACCATGTACGCCAAGCTGAAAACGTACAAAGACGGTGCCTATGACCTGGTGGTTCCTTCAACCTATTACGTTGATAAAATGCGTAAAGAAGGGATGATCCAGAAGATCGACAAGTCGAAGTTAACAAACTTTGGCAACCTCGATCCAGAAATGCTCAACAAGCCGTTTGATCCGAATAACGACTACTCCATTCCGTATATCTGGGGTGCGACGGCGATTGGCGTTAACGGTGATGCGGTGGATCCGAAATCTGTCACCAGCTGGGCCGATCTGTGGAAGCCTGAGTACAAAGGCAGCCTGCTGCTGACCGACGATGCCCGTGAAGTGTTCCAGATGGCGCTGCGTAAGCTGGGCTACTCCGGTAACACCACCGATCCGAAAGAGATTGAAGCTGCGTATAACGAGCTGAAAAAACTGATGCCAAACGTCGCGGCGTTTAACTCCGATAACCCGGCAAACCCGTACATGGAAGGCGAAGTTAACCTCGGCATGATCTGGAACGGCTCTGCTTTCGTTGCTCGCCAGGCGGGTACGCCAATTGACGTGGTGTGGCCGAAAGAAGGCGGCATTTTCTGGATGGACAGCCTGGCGATTCCGGCAAATGCCAAAAACAAAGAAGGCGCGCTGAAACTGATCAACTTCCTGCTGCGCCCGGATGTGGCAAAACAGGTTGCCGAAACTATCGGTTATCCAACACCAAACCTCGCCGCGCGCAAACTGTTAAGCCCGGAAATAGCGAACGACAAGACGCTCTACCCGGATGCTGAAACCATTAAAAATGGCGAATGGCAGAGTGACGTTGGCCCAGCCAGCAGCATTTATGAAGAGTATTATCAGAAGCTGAAAGCAGGACGTTAATTCAGCAAGCGGGCGGTGGTATTACCGCCCGTTTTTTATTTAGCAAGGAAGTGACTAATGAGTCAGGAATAATGTATCGCTGCTATAGACGAGTTAAAGGAAAAGAGGCCGGAAAAGTGCGCGTGTATTATGCCAAATGCGGCGAGAACGCCTTATCCGGCCTACAAACCCCACAAATTCAATTAATTGTGGTCCGCTCGTAGGCCTGATAAGCGTAGCGCATCAGGCAATTACTCCTGATTTATAATCCCTTCAGCAACTTCTCAACAAACTCTGGTACCACCTGGCTTGCCGGGCCGTAATATTTCTCGGCAAATTCATTACCGACCTGACTCGGTTCGAGATTGAGTTCAACCGTATGCGCGCCATGCAGCTTCGCTTCGTGAACAAACCCAGCCGCCGGATAAACATGCCCGGATGTGCCAATAGCAATGAAAATGTCGGCCATCGACAACGCCATATAAATTTCATCCATGCCGAGTGGCATTTCGCCAAACCACACTACGTGTGGGCGCAGCGGAGCCGGGAACTGGCAGCAATGACATTTGTCTTCTGGCGTGACGTCTCCGGTCCAGTCGAGAACCTGACCGCTTTGCGAACAACGTACTTTCAGCAATTCCCCATGCATATGAATCACATTGGTATTACCTGCGCGTTCATGCAGATTATCGATATTCTGCGTCACCAGCAAAAAGCGATCGCCGAGGGCGTCTTGCAGTTTCGCCAGAGCAAGATGCGCAGCGTTAGGCTGAATTTCTGGCTGCTGTAGTTGACGGCGACGGGCGTTATAAAACGCTTGCACCAGTTCAGGATCGCGATCAAAACCTTCCGGTGTAGCCACATCTTCAACCCGATGTTCTTCCCACAGGCCATCTGCTGCGCGAAAGGTACGAATACCTGATTCCGCAGAAATTCCTGCCCCTGTCAGTACGAGTACTCTTGGTTTTTCCATTGCTTCCGGCACCACTTTATCTCTGAAAAAAATACGCTGACGCAAACGCTCGTGCAGGCGGCGTTTATTTTTACGAAAACGACTTAACCGATGACCCCGACGCGACAACATAGCAACCTCTGTTGATTAATCGGTTAGATGTAGGAAGGCCGCACCACGCATTCCTCCTGCATCCCCGTGACGCGCGCGTTCAATGCGCGGAACACGAGCTACAGGTAAGAGATGACGAGGCAGCCTGTCCGCCAGTTGCGTTGTGATTGCCGGGAAATTCGATAAGCCACCGCCAATGACCAGCAAATCAGGGTCAACAATGGTCAGGATATTTCCCAGACAAACCGCTAATAAATCCAGATAACGCTCAACGTGCGCCCTTGCCTGCTCATCGCCTTGCTCATAAAGCGCAATAATTTCGGGAGCCTGCAACGGTTGATGATAATAGTGTTGCCAGAGCCACGCAAAGCCCCGACCTGATAGATAATTTTCGATACAACCAATTTGACCACAGCCACAGCGACGTAATGGGAAATCCAGCCCCATCATGGTTAATGCATCGACGGGAAGGCGCATATGCCCAAATTCACCCGTAATATAGCTTTTACCCGTTACCGGTTTACCGTTGAATACCAGTCCACCGCCAACGCCAGTCCCCAGGATCAGTCCCATCACCAGTGGATATTGGGTAAATTCATCGTCCCAGGCTTCAGAAAGGGCAAAGCAGTTGGCGTCGTTATTAAGGCGCACATCGCGTTCAAGGCGGGCGCTCAGATCGGCACGCAGCGGTTTACCACTGGCGGCGGGGACATTGGCGGCATACAGCGTGCCATCTTCTGTTTCCGGCATTCCCGGAATACCGATACCTACAGAACCTTTACAGCCAAAACGCTGATCGGCTTCAGCCACCAGTTCGCACACTGCATCTAAAAATGCGTCATAGCTGTCACGCGGTGTCGGCACCCGCTTTTCCCACTGCAACTGCCGACCGCTATCAAACACGCCTAGCGCAATTTTCGTTCCACCAATATCAAACCCGTAATACATTGCCGCTCCTTGTTTTAATGTACTGCCTTTACTGGCCGCTAAGGACTCGCGCAGGGTCAATATTACTGGCGCGTCGCGCCGGATACCAACTTGCCAAAAGACTCAGCAACAATGCTGTGACCAGTACGTAGAAGACGTCCAGCCAGTGCAATTCCGATGGCAGGAAGTCAATAAAATAGATATCGCTGGAGAGGAACTGATGACCAATCAGCTTTTCAATCCACTCAATAATCGGGGTAAGTTGCAGTGAAACCACTACGCCGATAATCACACCACAGAGGCTGCCGAACAGCCCTGCCAGCAATCCATACCAGACAAAGATGGCGCGAATTAAACCGTCTTTCGCCCCCAGCGTTCTTAAAACTGCGATATCGCCACTCTTGTCTTTCACCGCCATCACTAAGGTGGAGACGATGTTGAAACAGGCCACGCCAATCACCAGTACCATCGCCAGATACATAATGGCGCGGATCATCTGGATATCGCGATACATATAGCCGTAAGTACCAATCCAGCTTTTAATATAAACATAGCTGTTGGTTACTTCACCCGCGTCACGTACCAGTTTGTTAGCGTTAAAAACATCCGTCATTTTAAGGGCAATGCCTGACACACTGGAACCCATATCAAGATATTGTTGGGCATCCGCCAGCGGGATCATGGCAAAACTGTGATCGAGTTGGCCACTCAACTGCAAAATACCCGCAACGTGCAAACGCACACGTTTCGGCTGCATCAGCTTATGCTCGGGATTCGAGTTTGGGATCATAATCGACACCCAATCGCCCTGCTTCACTTTCAGCGCATCCGCCACGCCTTTGCCGATGATAATTTGCTGTTCGCCCGCTTTAAAATTGTTCCAGGCATCGCCCTGGACAAATGATGGCAGCGCGCTCAGACGCTGTTCCTGTTGCGGATCAACGCCTTTAACCTGCAGAGCGCGCAGATTCGCTCCACTCTCCACCAGCCCGGTGAAATTGATATACGGCGCAGCGGCGGCAATACCCGGCACTTTCTGCACTTTATCCAGTGCTTCCTGCCAGTTAGTCCACGGCTGATCTACCGCCTCAATTTCACCGTGCGGTACCACAGCAAGAATGCGGTTGTTCAGTTCGCGTTCAAAGCCATTCATCGCGCTTAAGCCGACGATCAATACCGCCACGCCAAGTGCAATGCCAATGGTAGAAATGACGGAGATCAGCGACACCATGCCGCCGCGCCGCCGTCCGCGACTAAAACGCAGGCCAATTAATAACGATAAAGGCATCGCCATTACTCCGCCCCCATCAGGCTTAGTTCCGCCGTCAGACGACCATCACGCATCTCCAGTTGGCGGCTCATACGTTTCGCCAGTTGCAGGTCGTGAGTGACCACCAGGAAGGCGGTGCCCTGCAAGCGATTCAATTCCCCAAGCAACTGGAAGATGCTGTCTGCGTTACGCGCGTCAAGGTTACCGGTAGGTTCATCCGCCAGTACCAGGCGCGGGTTATTGACCAGCGCACGGGCAATCGCCACACGCTGGCGCTCACCGCCGGAAAGCTCTGACGGGCGGTGATTCGCACGATGCTCCAGCCCCACCGCTTTTAACATTTCCAACGCTCGACTGTTGATTTCAGCGGGCTTTTTCTTGCCAATCAGCAGCGGCATAGCCACGTTTTCCAGGGCGGTAAAATCCGGCAGCAGGTGGTGAAACTGATAAATAAAGCCCAGCTTCTGGTTGCGCAGTTCTGCTTTCGCCGCCGAAGACAGTTTGCTCATTGGCTGACCATTAAAAATCACATCGCCGGAGGTTGGCGTATCCAGCCCGCCCAACAGGTGCAGCAAGGTACTTTTACCAGAACCAGAGCTACCGACGATCGCCATCATTTCACCTTCGCCCACGCTGAAACTGACATTGTGCAGCACATCGGTTTGCACACTGCCTTCCTGATAGCGTTTGCACAGGTTGTCGCATTGCAACAGGATCTTATTCATAACGTAAAGCCTCAGCGGGTTGAGTGGCGGCAGCGCGCCAGGAAGGGTAAAGCGTAGACAACAGCGCGATAGCCATCGCCACCAGCGCAATAACAATGACCTGTAAAGGTTCGATAGCCACCGGCAGCGCTGCGCCATCAAGCAGGACGCCGATTATCGGCATCAGATTATTCAACTGGCTGGCAAGCAGTGCGCCAAGCGCTGCTCCGAGGATTGCGCCGATAATCCCGGCGCTGGCCCCTTGCACCATAAAGACCATCATGATTTGTCGCGGAGTTAAGCCTTGCGTTTGCAGGATCGCTACTTCGCCCTGCTTCTCCATCACCATTAGCCCCAGCGAGGTAATAATGTTAAACGCCGCAACGGCGACAATCAGGCTCAGCAGCAAGCCCATCATATTTTTTTCCATGCGTACGGCCTGGAAAAGCTCGCCTTTACGGTCACGCCAGTCCTGCCATTTGCTGCCTTCAGGCAGTTTTTGCTGACTTAATGAGTCGACTTTCAGCGGCTCATCCAGCCACAAACGCCAGCCGGTAATATTGCCTGCCGGATAACGCATCAGACGCGAGGCATCCTCAATATTCACTAGCATTTCATAGCCATCGACTTCACTGTTGGCGGCGAAAGTGCCAATCACATTGAACAGGCGCTGACTTGGAATACGCCCCATTGGCGTGAACTGGCTGGCAGATGGCACCATCACGCGGATTTGATCACCGCGATTAACGCCCAACTGTGAGGCCAGCTGTTCACCGAGGATGACATTATATTTCCCCGGCTCGAGGTCAGTTTGTTTCACATTGACCAGATACGGCGTTAGTGGATCTTTTTGCGCCGGGTCGATACCCAGCATCACCCCGACCGCCACGCTGCGCGCGCTTTGCAGTACCACATCACCGGTAGTGATAGGTGCGACGCGATTAACGCCGTCCAGTTTGACTGCCGTTTCCGGGAGTTGCTGCGGGTTAAGAGAGCCATGCTCAGAAGAGAGAATTGCCTGTGGCATCAGGCCAAGTATGTTGTTTTGCAGCTCGCGCTCAAAGCCGTTCATCACTGACAATACTGTGACCAGCGCCATCACCCCGAGGGTAATGCCGATGGTAGAAAGCCAGGAGACGAAACGACCGAAGCGATCCGCTGCACGCCCACGCATGTAACGCAGGCCAATAAATAGAGCGACAGGTTGGTACATGAAATCCGTCTGGTTGCTGTTAGCAAAGACACGAGTATATAAGCGAAAGCGGGATGGGTAAACGTCTGAACTGTAAGTGATCGTCAGGGCTAATATGAAAAGTACCAGCAAATCAATCGGCTAAAGGGCCTCATTTTCTCATCGGCCTTGTGGCCTGATCTTTATCTGAAAAATAACCAAATACAGACAGATACGCATTACACCACGCGACTCGCCCCGCAGGATCAACAGCATGTTAAATAAAAAGAGCGTGTTGTCCTGATGAAACAAAAAGAGCTATGGATTAACCAGATCAAAGGGTTATGTATTTGTCTGGTGGTAATTTATCACTCGGTCATTACCTTTTATCCGCATCTGACCACTTTCCAGCATCCGTTATCGGAAGTCCTGAGCAAATGCTGGATCTATTTCAATCTTTACCTTGCCCCCTTTCGTATGCCGGTTTTTTTCTTTATTTCCGGCTATTTGATTCGCCGCTATATCGACAGCGTACCCTGGGGAAATTGTCTCGATAAACGCATCTGGAATATCTTCTGGGTGTTGGCGCTTTGGGGCGTGGTGCAGTGGCTGGCGTTAAGTGCGCTGAACCCGTGGCTGGCGCCTGAGCGCGATTTAAGTAATGCCTCCAATGCTGCTTATGCCGATTCCACCGGCGAATTCCTGCACGGGATGATCACCGCCAGCACCAGCTTGTGGTATCTGTATGCTTTAATTGTCTATTTCGTGATATGTAAAATTTTTAACCGCCTGGCACTGCCGTTATTCGTTCTGTTTGTGCTGATGAGTGTGGCGGTTAATTTCGTTCCCACGCCATGGTGGGGAATGAACAGTGTGATCCGCAATTTGCCTTATTACAGCCTTGGTGCATGGTTTGGCGCAACATTAATGACCTGTGTTAAAGAGGTGCCGTTGCGCCGCCATCTGCTGATGGCTTCTTTGCTGGCCGTTCTGGCGGTTGCTGCCTGGTTGTTTAATATCTCGCTGCTGTTGTCGCTGGTATCGATTGTAGTGATCATGAAACTGTTTTATCAGTACGAGCAGCGTTTCGGTATGCGTTCCTCCAGCCTACTGAATGTGATTGGTTCTAACACCATTGCCATTTACACCACCCATCGCATTCTGGTAGAGATATTCAGCTTAAGTCTGATTCCGCAAATGAATGCAGCCCGCTGGTCGCCGCAACTCGAACTAACGCTCCTGCTGGTTTATCCTTTTGTCAGTTTGTTGATTTGTACTGTTGCTGGATTACTGGTGCGAAAATTTTCACAACGCGCATTCAGCGACCTGTTGTTCTCCCCGCCTTCTCTACCTGCCACCAGTTACTCTCGTTAAACCATCGCCCCTGCCGGGGCGATTCGATTTGCTAAACCATGCCGATTACGGATAATGAACAGCATTGCTTATCAGAGATAGGCCCCCATATGTTGGGGCATATCCTAACGAGACTCTGACAACCGTTATGCCTGAACAATATCGTTATACGCTGCCCGTCAAAGCGGGTGAGCAGCGTCTGCTGGGCGAGTTAACTGGCGCTGCCTGCGCGACGCTGGTGGCGGAAATTGCCGAACGTCACGCCGGTCCGGTGGTACTCATTGCACCAGATATGCAAAATGCTCTGCGTTTGCATGATGAAATCAGCCAGTTCACCGATCAGATGGTGATGAATCTGGCGGACTGGGAAACACTCCCTTACGACAGTTTTTCACCTCATCAGGACATTATCTCCTCGCGCCTTTCCACCCTTTACCAGCTACCGACGATGCAGCGTGGCGTACTGATTGTTCCGGTGAATACGCTTATGCAGCGCGTTTGCCCGCACAGTTTTCTCCACGGTCATGCGCTGGTGATGAAAAAAGGTCAGCGCCTGTCACGAGATGCATTACGAACCCAACTGGACAGCGCAGGTTATCGCCATGTTGATCAGGTGATGGAGCACGGCGAATACGCCACGCGCGGCGCGTTGTTGGATCTCTTCCCGATGGGCAGCGAGCTACCTTATCGTCTTGATTTCTTTGATGATGAAATCGACAGCCTGCGTGTATTTGACGTCGATAGCCAGCGCACGCTGGAAGAAGTTGAAGCCATCAACCTGCTGCCCGCACACGAATTCCCGACCGATAAAGCGGCAATTGAACTGTTCCGCAGCCAGTGGCGCGATACCTTCGAAGTGAAGCGCGATCCGGAACATATTTACCAGCAAGTGAGTAAAGGCACATTGCCTGCCGGGATCGAGTACTGGCAGCCGCTATTCTTCAGCGAACCGCTACCGCCACTGTTCAGTTATTTCCCTGCCAATACATTGCTGGTGAATACTGGCGATCTGGAAAACAGTGCCGAACGTTTCCAAGCTGACACGCTGGCGCGTTTTGAAAGCCGTGGCGTCGATCCAATGCGACCGCTGTTGCCGCCACAATCGCTCTGGCTGCGGGTGGACGAGCTCTTCTCAGAGCTGAAAAACTGGCCCCGCGTACAGCTAAAAGCTGAACATTTACCGACAAAAGCAGCGAATGCCAATTTAGGCTTCGAGAAGCTGCCAGACCTGGCCGTTCAGGCGCAACAAAAAGCGCCGCTGGATGCGCTGCGTAAGTTCCTCGAGTCTTTCGACGGTCCGGTGGTGTTCTCGGTAGAAAGTGAAGGTCGCCGTGAAGCGCTGGGTGAACTGCTCGCGCGAATTAAAATTGCCCCGCAACGCATTATGCGTCTTGATGAAGCCAGCGACCGTGGGCGTTATTTGATGATTGGCGCTGCCGAACATGGTTTTGTCGATACGGTGCGTAATCTGGCGCTGATCTGCGAAAGTGATCTGCTCGGTGAACGTGTTGCCCGCCGTCGTCAGGATTCTCGTCGCGCCATCAACCCCGATACACTGATCCGTAACCTCGCGGAGCTGCATATTGGTCAGCCGGTGGTCCATCTGGAGCACGGCGTCGGGCGCTATGCCGGAATGACCACGCTGGAAGCCGGCGGCATTACTGGCGAGTATCTGATGCTCACCTACGCCAACGACGCCAAACTGTATGTTCCGGTGTCGTCACTGCATCTGATTAGCCGTTACGCGGGTGGCGCGGAAGAAAACGCCCCGCTGCATAAACTTGGCGGCGATGCATGGTCACGCGCGCGGCAGAAAGCGGCGGAAAAAGTGCGTGATGTGGCGGCAGAATTGCTGGATATCTACGCGCAACGCGCCGCCAAAGAGGGCTTCGCGTTTAAACACGATCGTGAGCAACATCAATTGTTCTGCGATAGCTTCCCGTTTGAAACCACGCCGGATCAGGCGCAAGCCATTAATGCTGTGCTTAGCGACATGTGTCAGCCGCTGGCAATGGATCGTCTGGTGTGCGGCGATGTTGGCTTTGGTAAAACAGAAGTCGCGATGCGCGCCGCTTTCCTGGCGGTAGAGAATCACAAGCAGGTGGCGGTGTTGGTGCCAACCACCCTTCTCGCGCAACAGCATTACGACAACTTCCGCGACCGTTTCGCCAACTGGCCGGTACGCATCGAAATGATCTCCCGTTTCCGCAGCGCCAAAGAGCAGACGCAAATCCTTGCGGAAGTGGCGGAAGGGAAAATCGATATTCTGATCGGTACGCACAAACTGCTGCAAAATGACGTCAAGTTTAAAGATTTAGGCTTGCTGATTGTCGATGAAGAACACCGCTTCGGGGTGCGTCATAAAGAGCGCATTAAAGCGATGCGGGCGAACGTGGATATTCTGACGCTTACCGCTACGCCAATCCCACGTACGCTGAATATGGCGATGAGCGGAATGCGTGACCTGTCGATTATCGCCACGCCACCCGCCCGTCGTCTGGCTGTTAAAACGTTTGTCCGCGAGTATGACAGTCTGGTGGTTCGGGAGGCGATTCTGCGTGAAATTTTGCGCGGGGGGCAGGTTTATTATCTCTACAATGATGTGGAAAACATCCAGAAAGCCGCCGAACGGCTGGCGGAACTGGTGCCTGAAGCGCGGATTGCCATCGGTCACGGGCAGATGCGTGAGCGTGAACTGGAACGGGTGATGAATGATTTCCATCATCAACGTTTCAACGTGCTGGTTTGTACCACCATCATCGAAACCGGAATCGACATCCCGACTGCCAACACCATTATCATTGAACGCGCGGATCACTTCGGTCTGGCGCAGCTGCATCAGTTGCGCGGTCGCGTCGGACGTTCGCATCATCAGGCATATGCATGGCTGCTGACGCCGCATCCGAAAGCGATGACTACCGATGCGCAAAAACGTCTTGAAGCGATTGCCTCGCTGGAAGATCTCGGGGCAGGCTTTGCGCTGGCAACGCACGATCTGGAGATCCGCGGCGCGGGTGAATTGCTTGGCGAAGAACAGAGCGGCTCGATGGAAACCATCGGTTTCTCGCTGTATATGGAGTTGCTGGAAAACGCCGTCGATGCACTGAAAGCCGGACGCGAGCCGTCGCTGGAAGATCTCACCAGCCAGCAAACAGAAGTCGAGCTGCGGATGCCGTCGCTATTGCCAGATGATTTCATCCCTGACGTGAATACGCGTTTGTCGTTCTATAAACGTATTGCCAGCGCCAAAACGGAAAACGAACTGGAAGAGATCAAAGTCGAGCTTATCGATCGCTTCGGCCTACTGCCGGATCCGGCGCGTACCCTGCTGGATATTGCCCGTCTGCGCCAGCAAGCGCAGAAACTGGGGATCAGGAAGCTGGAAGGTAATGAGAAAGGCGGCGTGATCGAATTTGCCGAGAAGAATCACGTGAATCCAGCCTGGCTGATTGGTTTGCTGCAAAAACAGCCGCAGCATTATCGCCTTGATGGCCCGACGCGCCTGAAGTTTATTCAGGATTTGAGCGAGCGGAAAACGCGTATCGAATGGGTTCGCCAGTTTATGCGTGAACTGGAAGAGAACGCGATCGCTTAATGGTGATATCGGGGGCGTTTCTGCGCCCCCATCTGTAACATTTACAAATTCTTTGCACTTCCCTGCACTATCCGACACTGTCACCATCCATAATTCAGGCTTATCTTTTTATTACAATAACCTTATATTTATTATGGATTTTTGGTGATGATCAAAACGCGTTTTTCTCGCTGGCTGACGTTTTTTACGTTCGCTGCTGCCGTGGTGCTGGCACTACCGGCAAAAGCCAATACCTGGCCGCTGCCGCCAGCGGGCAGTCGTCTGGTTGGCGAAAATAAATTTCATGTGGTGGAAAATGACGGTGGTTCGCTGGAAGCCATCGCCAAAAAATATAACGTCGGCTTTCTCGCTCTGTTACAGGCTAACCCCGGCGTTGATCCTTACGTGCCACGCGCGGGTAGCGTGTTAACGATCCCATTGCAAACTCTACTACCAGACGCGCCGCGCGAAGGCATTGTGATCAACATTGCGGAGCTGCGTCTCTATTACTACCCGCCGGGTAAAAATTCGGTGACCGTGTATCCCATCGGCATTGGTCAGTTGGGTGGTGATACGCTGACACCGACAATGGTGACCACCGTTTCTGACAAACGTGCAAACCCAACCTGGACGCCAACCGCAAACATCCGCGCCCGTTATAAAGCACAGGGAATTGAGTTGCCTGCGGTAGTTCCTGCTGGACCAGATAACCCAATGGGCCATCATGCGATTCGTCTGGCGGCCTATGGCGGCGTTTATTTGCTTCACGGTACGAACGCCGATTTCGGTATTGGCATGCGGGTAAGTTCTGGCTGTATTCGTCTGCGTGATGACGATATCAAAACACTCTTTAGCCAGGTTACCCCAGGCACCAAAGTGAATATCATCAACACGCCGATTAAAGTCTCTGCCGAACCAAACGGTGCGCGTCTGGTTGAAGTACATCAGCCGCTGTCAGAGAAGATTGATGACGATCCGCAGCTATTGCCGATTACGCTGAATAGCGCAATGCAATCATTTAAAGATGCAGCACAAACTGATGCTGAAGTGATGCAGCATGTGATGGATGTCCGTTCCGGGATGCCGGTAGATGTGCGCCGCCATCAACTGAGCCCACAATCGCTGTAACTCCCGGATAAAAAAATCCCCGCGGCACAGTATGTCGCGGGGAAAAAAGCAGCAATAGCGGGCATTAATGAGGGTTAATGCTTATTTATAAATGACTGCCGTTCCGTGGAGGGTATTCGGACCGGTTACTGAAGTAATACGGAAAGATTTTGCGCCCATCTCATCCGCTTTTTGTGCCAGCTGTTCTTCCAGCGATCCCAGATTTGTCCCCGCGTTAGCACTAATTGTACCCACTTTTTGTTGGCCTTCTGGTGTTGCCTGAACTTCGACAGCAGCAAAGCTGGCAAATGACATGGAACTTAAAATCGCCGCAGCGATGAGGGTTTTTACGTTTTTCATAATAGTGGCCTTATGCAGGTGAATGGCGTCGCAAGAAATTACTTAACGATCGATAACTAAATGATAGATGTGATCTAGATCACATACAAGAAGTTTTTTATAACAATCATTAATTAAATTAAAAAACTTTAAATTTCAGTTAAATAGAGAGTTTTTATTTTTCTATTTTCTGGACTGGTGAAGGGAGGTGATTATTTTTATAATAACCATTCATTCACAGCCACCAGGTACAATGGCATCATGGCAACAGACTCAACACATTGTGTAAAAAAAAGCCGTGGCCGCCCAAAAGTGTTCGACAGGGACGCCGCGCTTGATAAGGCCATGAGATTGTTCTGGCAGCACGGTTATGAAGCGACTTCCCTTGCGGACCTCGTTGAAGCGACCGGAGCCAAAGCGCCAACGCTCTACGCGGAATTTACCAACAAAGAGGGGTTATTCCGCGCCGTACTCGACCGTTATATCGATCGCTTTGCCGCTAAGCATGAAGCGCAGTTGTTTTGTGAAGAAAAAAGCGTGGAGTCTGCACTGGCGGACTATTTCGCTGCCGTCGCCAGCTGCTTTACCAGCAAAGACACCCCCGCGGGTTGCTTTATGATTAACAACTGCACCACGCTTTCAGCGGATTCGGGCGATATTGCTCATACGGTGAAATCACGTCACGCAATGCAAGAACGCACCTTGCAGCAGTTTTTAAGTCAACGCCAGGCACGCGGGGAAATTCCCGCCCACTGTGACGTAACGCATCTTGCGGAATTTCTTAATTGTATTATTCAGGGGATGTCGATAAGCGCCCGTGAAGGCGCATCGCTGGAAAAACTGATGCTGATTGCCCGGACAACGCTGCGTTTATGGCCTGAACTGGTGAAGTAAGACGCAAAAAAAAGCCCCTCAGCCTGAGCGAATGAGGGGCTAAATTGCAGAGTACAGCCTTGTTATACTTTGTTATTCAGAACCAGTTGCCCATTGTTATCTAATGGGATTTGCGTACCCGGATCGCTGTTCATCCGAATTTTGCCCTGCTGATCGCCAATCTTATAGGTCACATCATAACCGAGCATTTTTTCTGACTTGTCATACACCGTTTTACAACGCTGCTGCGTGGTAGTGTAAGTATCGCTTTCCTGGAGAGAGCCCTGGATCTGGTTACCGGCATATCCACCGCCCAGCGCCCCCACAACAGTGGCGACATCTTTACCGCGACCACCACCAAACTGATGCCCTATCACCCCGCCAGCGACGGCCCCGAGGACCGAACCAGCAATGCGGTTTTCATCCTGTACCGGTCGGCGATGGGTCACCGTGACATTGCGGCACTCCTGGCGCGGTGTTTTAACCGTTTCCTTGATTGGGGTTGCAGAAACAACCTGAGCGTATTGCGGGCCACGTTCAAACACGTTCAGACTGGCCACTGCCGCTACGCCAAGCGCAGCCGCTACACCAATCCCGATACCCGCCAACATTGATTTATTCACGGGAACACCTCCTTCTTTGCAGTTATGACAATCATGCAAGCGAAGGGGAAAAGCAGGAAAAGCTGAAGGATTCAGAGAAGTCTGAAAGGATACCTGGTACGACGCGGCTACCGATCGCACTGTTCCTCAAGGGCGGATGAGGCGTTTACGCCACATCCGCCAGTGTACGCCGATTAATGCAACTTCAAACGCGGACGGATAACGCGGTTGATACTGCCCACCAGCATCATTAATCCGGTTTTAAAGTAGCCATGCAGCGCAATCTGATGCATTCGGTATAGCGAGATGTACACAAAGCGCGCAATTCTTCCTTCAATCATCATTGAACCGCGCGTCAGGTTACCCATCAGGCTACCGACGGTGGAGAAGTTGGACAGCGATACCAACGAACCGTGATCCTTATACTGATAATTTTTCAGCGGTTTACCGTTCATCTGCGCCAGAATGTTGTTCATTGCGCAGGTCGCCATCTGATGTGCGGCCTGAGCACGCGGCGGTACAAAGCCCCCTTCCGGACGCGGGCATGACGCACAGTCACCAATAGCGTAAATGTCTGGATCGCGCGTGGTTTGCAGCGTCGGTTCCACCACCAGTTGATTGATACGGTTGGTTTCAAGACCACCAATATCTTTCAGGAAATCTGGTGCTTTTATCCCGGCAGCCCACACCATCAGATCGGCCTGAATATATTCACCATCTTTAGTGTGCAAACCGCCTTCATCGGCACTGGTAACCATAGTTTGCGTCAGCACGCGAACGCCCAGTTTCGTTAACTCATTGTGAGCCGCAGCAGAGATACGCGGCGGTAACGCTGGCAAAATTCGCTCTCCCGCTTCCACCAGAGTAACGTTCAGGGCTTCGTTGGTCAGCCCTTTGTAACCGTAACTGTGCAGTTGTTTCACGGCATTGTGCAATTCGGCAGAGAGCTCTACGCCGGTCGCGCCGCCGCCAACAATCGCAATATTCACTTTGCCATTGGCGCCCAGGTTAGCAGAAAACTTCAGGAACAGATTCAGCATCTCCTGATGGAAACGACGTGCCTGATGCGGGTTATCAAGGAAAATGCAGTTCTCTTTTACGCCCGGCGTGTTGAAATCGTTAGAGGTGCTACCCAGCGCCATCACCAGCGTGTCGTAAGCAATTTTCCGCTCTGGAACTAACAATTCACCTTTTTCGTCGCGCAGTTCAGCAATGGTGATTGTTTTCGCTTCACGATCGATATCAACCACAGATCCCAGCTGAAACTGGAAACCATGATTACGCGCATGGGCCAGATAGCTCAGCGCATCAACGCCTTCATCGAGCGATCCGGTCGCCACTTCGTGCAGCAACGGTTTCCACAGGTGGCTGTGGTTACGATCGACCAACGTAATTTTGGCTTTTTTCTTGCGCCCCAGCTTATCTCCAAGCTGTGTTGCCATTTCCAGCCCACCAGCACCGCCGCCGACAATCACAATTTTTTTCAATGGCGTAGTCAACGTGACCCCCTTAAATTTATTAACCAATTGTTAACTAATGGTTATTAACATAGCTCTTAATTAACAACAGGTTACAGCAATGAAAATGTTCTTCGCTATTGAGAATAACATGAATGGTGCATTGGTCATACCAAAATTGATGTTAATCAAGTTTTGTTGCTGAAAAGATAGGCGGTTTTACCTGTTGAGATCAAAAAACAGAGTTTATTGTTTATTATTCGAGCTAATTCAGGAGAGTGATGCGTATATGGAGGGCGTTTGGTAGGCCTGATAAGACGCGAACGGCGTCGCATCAGGCACATTGCCAGTGTCGGATGCGGCGTGAACGCCTTATCCGACCTACAGAATCCGGGGCCGCATCAGGTACCGGCCAGGTTACCTGATGCGACGATGCCAATTAACCGAGGGTTTTGAATGCTTTAATGCGCTGCAAATGCGGAGAGATATTTTTGAATTTGTGTGTCTGCTCTTCGTCCCAGACAATCTCGTAATAATGATGCAACTCTTCAGATGTCCGCTGACTGTTAAGCGCTTCATCGTGACGCGACAAAATCACCAGGCAACGATCGCGATTCTTCTCACGGAAGTTGGTCACACACTTGGTGGCAATATCGGCATACTCTTCCGGGCGATCAATCTTCCCTTCCATGTTCTCATAAGGGAACAAATTGGGATTGAAGATCACCTGGCGAATATCACAGAGAAAACCAATCCGCTCTGCCCAATAACCGCCCAGACCAACACCACAAATGAGCGGGCGCTCGTCGACGTTCAGTTGCAGCATTTTGTCCACTTCTTTGAGCAAATGCTGCATATCATGTTTCGGATGCCGCGTACTGTAGCTTATTAGCCGTACATCCGGGTCAATAAACTGCAATTGTAAGACTTTCTCGTGGTTACCCGGACTGTTAGAGTCAAAACCGTGCAAATAGATAATCATCGCTTCCTCACATAAGCCAGGGTTAATGACCTGCCTTCTCTTCCTGCCAGCGTTCATGCAACTGATTCAGACGGGCGCTGATCTCTTTCCAGCGAGCCGAGTCCATCAGTTCCTGTCGCGAAAATGAACCTTTATGATACAAACGTGTAACACGTTCTGCCTTGATCGGTGACAGATTATCTAACACGCTGACGGCCCCTTTACGATTATTGCAGACCAGGATCATATCGCAACCTGCATCCAGTGATGCCTGTCCACGCTCGGCATAACTGCCCATAATCGCGGCACCTTCCATCGATAAATCGTCAGAGAAAATCACGCCGTCAAACCCCAGCTCCTGACGTAAAACAGTTTTCAGCCAGTGGGGAGAACCGCTCGCCGGACGCGGATCAACATCGCTGTAGATCACATGCGCGGGCATAATGGCATCGAGTTTATTTTCGCAAATTAACGTACTGAAAACCGACATATCTTTGGCACGAATTTCCGCTTGCGGGCGTGGGTCGCACGGCGTCTCTTTGTGTGAATCTGCAGTTACGGCACCGTGACCAGGAAAATGTTTACCGGTGGTTTTCATTCCGGCTTCATGCATCCCATCAATAAACCGACTGGCGATTGCCAGGGCTTTTTCTGGGTCGGCATGATAAGAACGTTCACCAATCGCCGCGCTGATATGTCCTACGTCCAGCACTGGCGCAAAGCTGATATCAATATCCATAGCGATCATTTCGCTGGCCATCAGCCAACCTGCCTCTTGCGCCAGTTTGCCCCCCTCTTCCATTCCTAACAGCGCAGCGAATGATTGCGCTGCCGGTAAGCGGGTAAAACCGTCACGAAAACGCTGCACACGTCCACCTTCCTGATCCACCGCCACCACCAGGTGATTGCGTGAAGCTGCGCGGATCTGGCGTACCAGTTCGCGCAACTGTGCTGGATCATGATAGTTACGTGTAAAGAGAATCAGCCCTCCCACCAGCGGATGCGCAAGTATTTCGCGCTCTTCCGCGTCCAGTTCATAACCTTCAACATCCAACATTACTGGACCCACACTGCTCTCCTTATTGTTTTATTGATAGCTGCCGCCAGGTGTCATTGGCCAGCCTGATAAATTGTTGATCGCCGGTTTGTTGCCAGCGGTACTCAAACCACCCTGCTTTCAGCATCAGTAACCAGGGAAACCAGCGCCTGACCTGATGCCACAAATGCGCCGAATTAATATTCGCCCGCACGGCATAGTCATTAACTAATTGCCGGTGCTGCTCACTATTTTCCACCCACACCGCCGCCAGTTCCAGAGCGATATCGCCATCACCGGCATACTCCCAGTCGATGAGTTTTAGCCCTGACGAGGTATAGACTAAGTTCCCTGCATGAACATCCATATGCAACGGACTTAATCGTAACGGTTGTGGTTCGCGCGCTTTACGCAGACGTTTTAACAGTCGCAACCATCCCGCTGTTCGCCGCGCCGGATCGCTTCGCTGCCAGTACCGTTCCAGTAACGGCAGCAGGGTTATTCGCCAGCCAAAACGCGGTTGTTGATGCAGATAATACAGCAAGCCTGCCAGTTCGTCGGTATCCGGCAATTGCGTTTTTACCTCGCCGGGCAAATAGTCGACCGCCATCCAGCCACGGAGATAGAGACGTGGCTTCGGTGCAAGGTATGCCGGTAATCTTGATAACGCCCGGTACTGGCGCAGAAACACGGACTGCGGCGCATCAGGATCGTGAGTCTGACGCACAACAAAACGCTGATCCTGATGTTCAATGAGAAAACTCCCGCCGCTAAGTCCACTGTTAAACGTCGCGACGGGGTGATACTGCGGGAAATAGCGCGACAATAACTCGTCGCGCGTGATGGGATTATTGTTGCTGAACGGCACCTTTACCTGACCAGATAATTTCGCCCGTCTGCACCAGCATCAACTGCATTTGCAGGGTCGGAGCGTTAACGTTGCCAGAGGCGCTGGAGTACAGCACGTAATGAGCCCCCACGTTGCGAGCAATACCAATGGCTTTACTACGGGTGCCTAAGCTATCCTGCGGCGACAAACCTAACTGCTGCTTGGCCATCGAAAGCTGCTGGGCGGAAACGAGGGTAAATTTACCGTTATTAGCCAGTGCATTGCGCAGCGTTTCTGTCGCTTCCCCGGTATTCAAAGAACCATTGGTGCGGTTATTGACGCTATCAACCAGCAAGACGCTGCCTGCGGTCACGCCATCGGCCCCAAGCATCTTACCGACCATCGGCTGCATTGCGCCATTCCAGTCATAATGACGAATATGCGGCGCAGGCGGTGCGGTTTGGTCTTCGTGCTCAATTGGCCCTGGCTGCTCCGGGATCGTCGGCACTGATGGCACTGTGGGTACTGGCTGTTGCGGCTCAGCCGGTTGCTCCGGCGCAGGTTTTACCTCTTCTACCGGTGCGGGTTCACGTGGCCCCACACACCCGGCGAGAAACATCGCCAGCGCGGTGATTAAGGCGTAGCGACTCATTTTTGTCATCAAGATTCACCCCTTACAAATAAAGATAAAGTCTGACTTTGTGCGCTCCAAGAAAATTGGCGCTGCCGTACAGAGTCACCGCTGAACGTGCGGGAATGGTGACGCTGCGCGGCGTTTCCAGAGGGTGCATCTCAAGCCCCCTGGCGTCATACCAGTAAAAACGATAATGAACGGTAACGGGTTCTTGCCTTTCGTTATAAAGCGTCGAGGATGCTGAAGGCTGAATATCAGACGTTGAAAGAACGGGCTTTTCTGCGCTAATGCCCGCTGCCAGCAAAGATGACTCCATCACCAGTGACTGTTCATCATTCACCGGGATTTCCGGATGTGAACGACAACCGACCAGCAATAGCAACGCCAAAGACGCCAGTCCAAAGCATCCTTTTCTCATCGTTACAGGCCTTTATGCGCCAGCATTGGCCCCAACGGACGGCCACCCAGCAGGTGCATATGAATGTGATAGACCTCTTGTCCGCCATGACGGTTGGTGTTCATGATCAAACGATAGCCGTCTTCGGCAATACCCTCTTGCTCGGCGATTTTTGCCGCTACGGTGATCATACGCCCCAACGCCTGCTCATGCTCGGCAGACACGTCGTTCACGGTAGGGATAAGGATATTTGGAATGATCAGAATATGCGTTGGCGCTTGCGGCGAAATATCGCGAAACGCCGTTACCAGCTCATCCTGGTAGACGATATCGGAGGGGATCTCACGACGAATAATTTTGCTGAAAATAGTTTCTTCTGCCACGACATTTTCCTTTTTCAAATTGCCATGCGTTGCGCCATGCTACGCCGCGCTACACTGCGAGTATAGAGTATGGTCGAGTTAAACCTGCTCTTTCAACCTTAAGCCACGATTTATAAGCAAAAAATCGTTTTACTGCCGTATACATCGCCATTATTCCCATTTTTGCCTATGAATGGGCCGAAAACACCTTTTCTCTTTGGTTTAGATAATAACAGGGATATCGGCGACAAGGCCCTTCCTGCTACCACCAGCATTGCTTTGACAGTTTCCTTCCACTGCCGGGCAAAATTGCTATGCGCAGGTGGAACTGTTCGCCTGTTATCAGGCAACCCCAAACGTCTCATTGCTGGAAATAATCTGCTCGACAAAACCTACGATATCAACGTGAAAGGAACTATCGCCCCGGGCGCAACACGCAATTTAATGATGACCGGTCTGATTAGCGGCTGTAAAAAAGGCAGCCATTCGGCTGCCTCAGTCTCCCCAACGTCTTACGGATTAGTTGTTGCGGATGTACTCATCCATTTCGGTTTTCAGGTTATCGGATTTCGTACCGAAAATCGCCTGAACACCGGAACCAGCAACCACTACGCCCGCTGCGCCCAGTTTCTTCAGGCCAGCCTGATCCACTTTGGACACATCAGCGACGCTAACACGCAGACGGGTAATACATGCGTCAAGGTTAGTGATGTTTTCTTTACCACCAAATGCAGCAACCAGAGCCGGTGCCATTTCGCTGGTGCCGGTAGCTTTCGCATCTTCAGTTGCGTCTTCACGGCCCGGGGTTTTCAGATCCAGAGCTTTAATCAGCACGCGGAAGATGGTGTAGTAAACAATCGCATAACCGATACCGACAATCGGGAACAGCCACAGCTTGCTGCTGTTACCAGACAGGACGATGAAGTCGATCAGACCGTGCGAGAACGATGTACCATCGCGCATACCCAGCAGGATACAGATCGGGAATGCCAGACCTGCCAGAATCGCGTGGATGATGTACAGGATCGGCGCTACGAACATGAAGGAGAACTCGATTGGCTCGGTAATACCGGTCAGGAACGAGGTCAACGCCGCGGAGATCATGATACCGCCCACTTTAGCGCGGTTTTCTGGTTTAGCAGAGTGCCAGATAGCAATCGCGGCAGCCGGCAGACCGTACATTTTGAACAGGAAGCCGCCAGACAGTTTACCCGCAGTCGGGTCACCCGCCATATAACGCGGAATGTCACCGTGGAATACCTGACCTGCGGCGTTGGTGTATTCACCAATCTGCATCTGGAAAGGTACGTTCCAGATGTGGTGCAGACCAAACGGTACCAGGCAGCGTTCGATGAAGCCGTAGATGCCAAACGCAACTACCGGGTTCTGGTAAGCAGCCCACTGGGAGAAGGTCTGAATGGCGGAACCAATTGGCGGCCAAATAAAGGACAGCACAACGCCAGTAAAGATGGCAGCCAGGCCAGAAATGATCGGCACAAAGCGTTTACCGGCAAAGAAGCCAAGATACTCAGGCAACTTAATACGGTAGAAACGGTTAAACATGTACGCTGCAATCGCACCGGAGATGATCCCCCCGAGTACGCCCGTATCCGCCAGGTGTTTAGCGGCAATTTCTTCAGCAGGTAAATGCAGTACCAGCGGCGCAACCACGGCCATGGTTTTTACCATGATGCCGTAGGCAACAACTGCGGCCAGAGCGGATACGCCATCGTTATTGGTAAAGCCGAGGGCGACACCAATTGCAAAAATCAGTGGCATGTTTGCAAAAACGGAACCGCCCGCTTCTGCCATAACATGCGATACAACGGCGGGCAGCCAGCTGAAATTCGCGGAACCGACGCCAAGCAGAATACCTGCGATAGGCAGTACGGATACCGGCAGCATCAGCGATTTACCGACCTTTTGCAGGTTAGCAAATGCATTCTTAAACATAATTGAGAGTGCTCCTGAGTATGGGTGCTTTTAACGTTCTCACGCGTGGCAAGGGGGGGAGAACCTTGCCGTGTACAGGGCGTCTAAGCGCCCTTTATTTATTACACAGAGTAAAATAATTCATTATCGATTTGTTTGACGGCTATCACGTTTCAACTTCGGACCTTTAGCGAAGTTGCACGTATTGACAAAATAAATGCCATAATGCATCAAACATGGTTATTCACCGCCCAATTTGCGGCGGTGAACTTTACTCGTTTTAGTAATTAATTACGAGCCTTAAAATAAATTCATTTAACGGATGGATTGAAGGCGGGAAGCGTCGATGTGAAACAGGCGGGCGAAGTTATCGGTGGTTACCTGCGCCAGCTCTTCAACGGCAACACCTTTCAACACAGCCATGTATTCAGCAACATCACGAACCATTGCAGGTTGATTCTCTTTTCCTCGATGCGGCACAGGTGCCAGATAAGGCGCGTCAGTTTCGACCAGTAACCGGTCGAGCGGCACATAACGCGCGGCATCACGTAGTTGTTCTGCATTACGGAAGGTCACAATGCCGGAGAAGGAGATGTAAAATCCAAGATCCAGTAATTTGCCTGCCGTTTCTCTGTCCTCTGTAAAACAGTGTAGTACGCCACCGCAATCCGTCACCTTTTCTTCGCGCAGAATTGCCAGCGTATCGGCGCGGGCGTCACGCGTATGGACGATAACCGGCTTGTTCAGTTCACGACCAATCTGGATATGGTGGATGAAAGACTCTTGCTGACGCACTTTAGTTTCCGGCGTGTAATAATAATCCAGCCCGGTTTCCCCGAGAGCAACAACGCCCTCTTCCGCCGCCAGGCGGCGCAAATCTTCCACATCATAGGGATCGTTCTGGTTGAGCGGATGCACGCCGCAAGAAAATACGACGTTGTCACGTTCACCTACCAGATCCCGCATATGCAGATAACCCGGTAATGTCGTGGCGACCGCCAGACAAAATTTCACATCGCGCGCAGCGGCTTTCGCCAGAACGTCATCCACGTCCTTATGCAAAGATTCATAATCCAGACCATCGAGATGGCAGTGTGAGTCGACTAAAAACATGATGTCTCTCTTAAAGATGAGGAACCGGTAGCACAACGCCCGGTTGCAGGTAATGCTCAATACGCAGTAAAAGATCGGTGATGAGAAGCTCGCGGTTTACGCCAGTGACAGAAATTAACTGCTCACGAGTGTGACAAACATCCCCCAGTATAGCCTGCAGGCGCGCGGGAGAAAGCTGGTTTGCCAGCGCAGCAACAACGCCCGGCACATCAACATTGGTAACCTGCGAAGCGCCATACTTGCGCTTGAGCGCGTCCATCATCAGGGTTGCCAGCCAGTGCAGACGCGCCGGAGCTTGTTCATGATTAAGTGTCGGCAACAGGGAATACCAGTCGCCAGATTGCACACTGTGAGCCAACGCCTGGCAAAGTGTTTCGCGGGCCTGCCAGGTATCTCCCTGAAACAACGCCAACGCCGCGCCTGGCGAACCGGCGCTTAAGCGCAGTGCGGCAAGTAACGCGTCCTGTGACATTGTCACTTCACGTGAAAGCCAGGTCACGGCGTACTGTTCTGGCGGTGGTGCGAGGTAATGTAGCCGACAACGACTACGTAATGTCGCCAGTAAACGTTCAAGCTCCCGGGTAGCAAGGAAAAACCAGGTTTCTGCCGGCGGCTCTTCCAGTGTTTTTAGCAAAGCGTTCGCCGCAGCGTCGGTCAGCAAGGCGGCATCGGTTATCCAGACAACCTTAGCACCGCCTAAACGCGCGTGCTCATTCAGTTTTTCGGTGACTTCACGCACCGCATCAATACCCAGCGCGTTCTTCCCTTTTTCGGGAGCAAGGGTGTAATAGTCGGGATGCGTTCCCGCCTGCATCAACTGACATCCACGACAGTGGCCGCAGCTTTTATGCCCTTCTGGTTGTTGGCACAGGAGGTAACGGCTTAAAGCGTAGATTAAGGCGTCATCGCCCATGCCAGGTAACGCCTGAATGAGTAGCGCATGGTGACCCCTTCCGGCCTGATAGCTGGCTACCAGTTTCTCGAAATCGGGTCTTAACCACGGATACCATCTCATGCGTTATGTTCCTTAACCCAGTGAGTCACGGTGGTGCGAATCGCCTCCATCACTGATTCCAGTGGCTGAGTGGCATCAATGGTGTAAATGCTTTTATCCTGTGCCGCCAGTTCAAGATAGCGAGCGCGAGTACGATTAAAGAAATCGAATGACTCTTGCTCAATGCGATCCAGTTCGCCACGCGCACGGGCGCGTTTTAGCCCCACTTCTGGGGTCACATCAAGATAAAGCGTCAAGTCAGGGCGAAAATCCCCCAGAACAGCATCACGCAGCGTTGCCAGCATATGCTGGTCAATGCCACGACCGCCGCCCTGATACGCCTGAGTGGAGAGATCGTGCCGATCGCCAATCACCCAGGTGCCTTTCGCCAGCGCCGGTTTGATGACAGTTTCCACCAGCTGAACGCGCGCGGCATAAAACATCAGTACTTCGGCTTTATCGGTAATGACTTCATCGCCTACCGATTTGATATCCAGCACCAGGCTTCTTAATTTTTCCGCCAGCTGCGTACCGCCGGGTTCTCGAGTGAAAACCATGTCGCGGATCCCCAGTTGCTCAAGCGTCTCAACCACCACGTTTCGCGCGGTGGTTTTGCCTGCGCCTTCCAGCCCTTCAATGACGATATACTTACTGCGCATTTTTTTCCTTAAGCACTTTCAGGTAATCCTGCACAGACTTGTTATGACTGGCAAGATTGGTATTAAACGTGTGACCGCCTTTACCATCGGCCACAAAATAGAGATACGGCGTTTTCGCCGGATGCGCAGCAGCCTTCAGCGAATCCGCCCCCGGCGTAGCAATCGCGCCTGGCGGCAGACCAGTAATGGTGTAGGTGTTATACGCTGTCGGCGTTTCCAGATCTGCACGAGAAAGTTTGCCATTATAACGCTCTCCCATCCCGTAAATCACCGTCGGGTCGGTTTGCAGGCGCATGCCGATACGTAAACGGTTGATAAATACTGAGGCAACCTGATCGCGCTCACTGGCAACGGCGGTTTCTTTTTCGATTATCGACGCCATCGTTACCAACTGGTTTTTATCTTTATACGGCAGACCATCCGCTCGTCCATCCCAGGCGCTATCGACCGCTTTCACCATTTTCTTGTGCGCTCGTTTGAGTAACGCGACATCAGTGGTATTAGCGGTATACATCCAGGTGTCTGGCCAAAACCAGCCTTCAATCCACTCTGGATTTTCAAGTTCCAGGGCCTGCGCCACGGTAGCGTATTTATCGTCGCTTAACGTGTGCGTGATATAGGGTGCCTCACGCAATTGTTTGAGGTAGTCGCTCAGACGCATCCCTTCTACCAGGCGTAGCGGAAACTGCGCTTCTTTCCCGCTTTTCAGCAATTGCAGCATTTCGCGCACGGTCATCTGCGGCGTAAAGCGATAAGTCCCGGCTTTGAAATGGGAAAGGTCCGGCTCAATACGCAGCAACCACTGAAAGACTCGGGGGCGATTGATGATTTTATCGGCATACAATTGTTCACCGAGAGCCATTCTTCCGGTTCCAGGTTTCAGGGTGAATATCGTCTCTTCTTTAATAAGTAATTTGCTGTCGGCAAGATGGTGAACCTTCCAGACGCCCACACCAGCGGCGATACCCAGTACCATCAGCAATAACAGGATAATCAAAAACACTTTTTTCATGACTAATTCGGGTGCTCACAAAGTGGGGCTAAATATTCATATAGCGTTGTTGACGAAAAGAAGACATCATCACAGGCACGCACAGGCATAACTGGCATCAGCGCATTACAAACCATCACTTCATCTGCCTGCATCACGTCTTCCAACGAGGCTTGCACTTCGGCAATCTGATAGGAGGATTGTGCCAGTAAACGGATACAGAATTGTCGCATAATACCGTTAACTCCAGCCTGATCCAGACGCGGCGTGTAGACCACGTTGCCTTTACGCCAGAACAAATTAGCTGCACAGCATTCCGTAACCCACCCTTCACTGTCAAGAACCAGCGCCTCGTCGGCGTTTGTCTGCTCAAGATGAGAGCGAATCAACACTTGCTCAAGACGATTAAGATGTTTAATTCCCGCAAGATGAGGATTGCGTCCCAGGCGTACCGGGCTTAGTGCCAGCAGCATTCCCTCTTTGCGTAAGCGGTCGTAATGCGTTGGGTAAGCCATAACTGAGAGCATGCGCGTTGCCGGTCCGCTGTTTAACGTACTGTAACCTCGCCCACCACTGCCACGACTGATCACCACTTTCAGCACGCCATTTTGCTGCTCTGCCGCCAGAGTCGCCATCTCGTGCTCAAGCTGCGTCCAGAAGTCACAAACGATCATTAATCGCTGACAGGCTTCCTGTAGTCGCGTCATGTGCGCGGATAATAAGCTGACTTTACCGTCGATAATTCTGGCTGTCGTGAAACAGCCATCGCCAAACTGTATGGCCCGATCGTTTGCTGCCAGCGAATCCTGTTTATGACCGTTAATTAAGAACATACCGGCTCCTTATAATAGGATTGTAAGTGTGGCAGCATGTTCACTGCGGAACAAGTCTGAATAAAATCTAAGAAAAAAGGCCCGCAAGCGGACCTTTTATGTAGGTGGAAAATGGCGACTTAGATCTTTTTGAAGATCAAAGAACCATTGGTGCCACCAAAGCCGAAGGAGTTACACAGGGTGTATTCCATTCCGCTGACCTGACGCGCTTCATGCGGCACAAAATCCAGATCGCAACCTTCATCCGGGTTATCCAGGTTGATGGTCGGCGGAACAGCCTGATCGCGCAGCGCCAAGATGGAGTAGATGGACTCTACTGCACCTGCTGCACCTAACAGGTGACCGGTCATGGATTTCGTGGAGCTTACCAGCACACGGCTTGCAGCTTCACCGAAGATAGTTTTCACGGCCTGCGCTTCAGCTTTATCGCCAGCTGGCGTAGAAGTACCGTGCGCGTTCACGTAGCCAATCTGGCCAGGCTCAATTCCTGCGTCACGCAGAGCATTTGCCATCGCCAGAGCTGCGCCTGCGCCGTTTTCCGGCGGCGACGTCATATGGTAGGCATCGCTGCTCATACCAAAGCCGACGAGTTCAGCGTAAATTTTCGCACCGCGTTTTTTCGCGTGTTCGTACTCTTCAAGTACCAGCATACCGGCGCCATCGCCCAGTACGAAACCATCACGCTCTTTATCCCACGGACGGCTAGCCGCTTGCGGGTTATCATTGCGGGTAGATAATGCACGTGCCGCGCCAAAACCACCAACGCCCAGCGGCGTACTGGCTTTCTCTGCGCCACCTGCAACCATCACGTCAGCATCGCCATACGCGATAATACGCGCAGCTTGACCGATGTTGTGCACGCCAGAAGTACAGGCGGTCGCGATAGAGATGCTTGGGCCACGCAGGCCATACATGATAGTCAGGTGACCTGCCACCATGTTCACAATCGTTGACGGAACGAAGAATGGGCTGATCTTACGCGGACCACCGTTCATCAGAGATGTGTGGTTTTCTTCGATCAGTCCGAGGCCGCCAATCCCGGAGCCAATTGCGGCACCAATGCGGGTTGCGTTCTCTTCCGTTATTTCAAGGCCAGAATCCTGCATGGCCTGAACGCCAGCGACAATTCCATATTGAATGAAGGCATCCATCTTGCGCTGTTCTTTGCGCGAGATAATGTCCTCACAGTTAAAATCCTTTACTAAGCCAGCAAATTTCGTTGCATAGGCGCTAGTATCGAAATGGTCGATTAGGCTGATGCCACTCTGACCGGCAAGCAGAGCTTTCCAGGTAGACTCTACGGTATTGCCGACAGGAGACAACATGCCCAGTCCGGTCACAACTACACGACGCTTAGACACGTTTGTCCTCCAGGGAGGGAAAAAAATGATTCTAGTGGGACAAAAAAGAAAAAACTCAGGCGGTCGAACGACCGCCTGGAGATGTTCACTTACGCCTGGTGGCCGTTGATGTAATCAATGGCAGCCTGAACGGTGGTGATTTTCTCAGCTTCTTCGTCCGGAATCTCAGTATCAAACTCTTCTTCCAGAGCCATTACCAGCTCAACGGTGTCAAGAGAATCCGCGCCCAGGTCTTCAACGAAAGAAGCATTGTTGGTAACTTCTTCCTGCTTAACGCCCAGCTGTTCGCCGATAATTTTCTTAACGCGTTCTTCGATAGTGCTCATACTCTTAAATTTCCTATCAAAACTCGCTTTCGCGATGGTTTTCGTAGTGTATAAAATGTTGAAAAATTTGCAACTAAATCCCGGCAGGTCTTACCACGATTTTACGTTATTTTGAGGCCATACCCCCCAACAACGCAAATCATTTTGCACTTATTATTACTCATAACCACGCAGACTGCGCGCAACATGAGCATTTTGTGCAAATCGCGGTCAGACCATGTACATCCCGCCGTTCACATGCAAAGTTTCACCCGTGATGTAAGCTGCTTCGTCGGATGCCAGGAATGCAACCGCGTTGGCGATTTCCTGTGCGCCGCCGAGGCGACCCGCAGGAACCTGCGCCAGGATACCCGCACGCTGGTCATCGCTCAGCGCACGTGTCATGTCCGTTTCAATAAAGCCCGGAGCAACAACGTTTACAGTAATACCGCGTGACGCAACTTCGCGCGCCAGTGATTTACTGAAGCCGATCAAACCCGCTTTCGCCGCAGCGTAGTTGGCCTGACCGCCATTTCCCATGGTACCAACCACAGAACCGATAGTGATAATACGACCATGACGCTTTTTCATCATAGCGCGCATTACCGCTTTTGACAGACGGAAAACAGATGAAAGGTTGGTTTCGATAATATCGTTCCACTCATCATCTTTCATTCGCATTAACAGGTTATCACGAGTGATACCGGCATTATTGACCAGGATATCGACTTCACCAAATTCTGCGCGAATTTTTTCCAGAACAGATTCGATAGATGCCGGGTCGGTCACATTCAACATCAGACCTTTACCGTTGGCGCCTAAATAATCACTGATCGCCTGAGCGCCGCTTTCACTGGTCGCAGTACCGATAACTTTCGCGCCACGAGCCGCGAGCGTTTCAGCGATTGCACGGCCAATCCCGCGGCTAGCACCGGTTACCAGTGCGATTTTTCCTTCAAAATTCATGTTGTTCCTCTTTTAAAGCTCGAGCGCCGCTGCCATCGCTGAAGGTTCGTTCAGCGCCGAGGCGGTCAGGGTGTCGACAATACGTTTCGTCAGGCCAGTAAGCACTTTGCCCGGTCCCACTTCATAAAGATGCTCAACGCCTTGCGCTGCCATGTATTCAACGGATTTCGTCCACTGAACAGGGTTATACAACTGACGTACCAGTGCATCACGAATGGCATCGCCATTGGTTTCGCATTTGACATCAACGTTATTCACAACCGGAACGGTCGGCGCGTTAAAGGTGATTTTCGCTAATTCAACCGCCAGTTTGTCGGCAGCGGGTTTCATCAGCGCACAGTGAGAAGGTACGCTCACCGGCAACGGCAGCGCACGTTTCGCGCCCGCAGCTTTACAGGCAGCGCCAGCACGTTCAACCGCTTCTTTGTGACCAGCAATAACCACCTGGCCCGGAGAGTTGAAGTTTACCGGAGAAACGACCTGACCTTCTGCTGCATCTTCACAAGCTTTCGCAATAGACGCATCATCCAGACCGATGATTGCCGCCATTGCGCCAGTTCCTTCCGGTACGGCTTCTTGCATGAACTTGCCGCGCATCTCAACCAGACGTACCGCATCAGCAAAATCAATCACACCAGCGCAAACCAGCGCGGAGTATTCACCCAGGCTGTGACCGGCCATCATTGCCGGTGCTTTACCGCCCTGCTGCTGCCATACACGGTACAGTGCAACAGAGGCAGTTAACAGTGCTGGCTGAGTTTGCCAGGTTTTATTCAGTTCTTCAGCTGGCCCCTGCTGGGTCAGCGCCCACAGGTCATAACCCAGCGCAGCAGAAGCTTCAGCAAAGGTTTCTTCGACAATTGGATAACTCGCCGCCATATCAGCCAGCATGCCAACGGTTTGAGAACCCTGACCAGGGAACACAAATGCAAATTGCGTCATGTTTAAATCCTTATCCTAGAAACGAACCAGCGCGGAGCCCCAGGTGAATCCACCGCCAAAGGCTTCAAGCAGAACCAACTGCCCCGGCTTAATACGCCCGTCGCGTACGGCTTCATCCAGCGCGCACGGTACAGAAGCGGCAGAGGTATTACCATGGCGGTCCAGCGTCACGACGACATTGTCCATTGACATGCCGAGTTTTTTCGCCGTTGCGCTGATAATACGCAGGTTCGCCTGATGTGGAACCAGCCAGTCCAGTTGGGAACGGTCAAGATTATTTGCTTCCAGCGTCTCATCAACGATGTGCGCCAGCTCCGTTACCGCAACCTTGAAGACTTCGTTGCCCGCCATGGTCAGATGAATTGAATTCTCTGGATTCACGCGGTCGGCGTTTGGCAGCGTCAGCAATTCACCATAACTACCGTCGGCATGCAGATGGGTAGATATGATTCCCGGCTCTTCAGAGGCAGCCAACACCGCAGCGCCCGCGCCATCGCCAAAAATGATAATGGTCCCGCGATCTGTGGGATCGCAGGTGCGCGCCAGTACATCGGAACCGACGACCAGAGCATACTTCACCGCGCCAGATTTCACGTATTGATCGGCCACGCTCAATGCATAGGTGAAACCTGCGCAGGCTGCGGCAACGTCAAACGCCGGGCAGCCTTTAATGCCCAGCATGCTTTGGATCTGACATGCTGCGCTCGGGAAGGCGTGGGTGGCAGAAGTCGTTGCCACAACAATCAGGCCAATCTGGTCTTTATCGATGCCTGCCATTTCAATTGCACGCGTTGCCGCTTCAAAACCCATGGTTGAAACGGTTTCGTTTGGCGCAGCAATATGGCGTTCGCGAATACCGGTACGAGTAACAATCCACTCGTCAGAAGTATCCACCATTTTTTCCAGATCGGCGTTTGTCCGCACTTGTTCGGGCAGATAGCTGCCAGTACCAATAATCTTCGTATACATGTACGCTCAGTCACTTTTCGGTTATATACCGTCACTTGCAAACTGCGAGTTCGCTGGCAGCGCCCTGCTACCGCAGAGTTCCGCTTTTGCCATCGTCCAGCAGCTCAAAACCAGCTGGGTATACAGATTTCAGGCGAGCGGCAATTCGCTGAGGAACTTGTCGCTGCACCGCCTGCACTGCCTGTTCAATCGCGACCGCAAAAGCTCGCTGATTGGCCGCACCATGACTTTTTATCACCGTGCCGCGCAATCCTAACAGACAGGCGCCGTTATACTGGTCGGGGTTGAGGTGACTGAATCGCCTCGTCAGGCTCTTTTGTAGCCAACGCTTTAATAACAGTAGCCACCACGACCGTTTTTTTCCTTCACCCTGAGATTTCAGCAGAGAAAGGAACATCCTGACAACACCTTCCATCGTCTTTAATGTGACATTTCCTGTAAAGCCGTCACAGACCAGCACATCTGTCTTGCCAGTTAATAACTCATTGGCTTCAAGATAGCCGATGTAATTGATAGAAGGGATTGTTTTCAGCACAGCTGAGGCATCCTGAATGCTGTCAAGACCCTTCACTTCTTCTTCACCAATATTGAGCAACGCCACGCGAGGATTGGGAATTTCCACCACCTCTTCAGCCAAAACAGAGCCCATAATGGCGAATTGCACCAACATTGTACTATCACAATCGACGTTGGCCCCTAAATCAAGGACCACCGTTTTGCCCTTTTGTTGATGCGGCAGCACCGTCACCAACGCCGGACGCTCAATCCCCTCAAGGGGCTTGAGTAATAATTTTGCCAGTCCCATCAACGCTCCGGTATTACCAGCGCTGACGCAGGCTTGTGCTCTACCTTCTTTAACCAACTCCAGCGCCACGCGCATTGAGCTACCGCGACTGGCGCGAATAGCTTGCGAAGGCCGGGCATCACTGGCGATAACTGACTGCGCAGGGATAATCTGCAGACGCGAACGTTGTTCAAAGTCAGCTTTAGCAAGTAATGGCGTGATGGCGTCGGGATTACCGACTAAAAGAAGAGTGACTTGCGAATTAGAATTCAGTGCCTGCAAAGCTGCAGGCACTGTCACGGAAGGACCGAAATCCCCTCCCATGACATCTAACGCCAGGGTTAGACGTGTCAAGGTATCGTCGCCGCCCGGTTTGGTCTTTCCCCAGTTGCCTGGGGAAAATCCTCACTAAGCTTCATCACGCAGACGCGTGATTACTTAGCGATGACCTTGCGGCCGCGGTAGTAACCGTCGGCAGTGATGTGGTGACGCAGGTGTTTTTCACCAGAAGTTTTGTCTACAGACAGGCTGGTGACTGCGGTCAGCGCGTCATGGGAACGACGCATGCCACGTTTGGAACGGGTTGGTTTATTCTGTTGTACGGCCATGGACCTTACTCCTCAATTACGGTTTATCCCCGATCCAACGGGGAGCACCAATTACTTACGCTTTAAGCTGGCTAATACGGCAAATGGGTTTGGCTTTTGCGCTTCTTCAGGCAGTTCACCAAAGACCATGTCCGCTTCGGACACTTCACAGTGTTCAGAATCATGCACCGGAACTACCGGCAAGGCGAGGATGATTTCATCTTCAACCATTGCAAGCAGATCGATTTCACCGAATTCGTTAACCTCAATCGGTTCATACGCTTCCGGCAGTGCTTCAGCCTGTTCGTCTGAACGCACAGGACTAAAACAATACGTTGTGTAGACCTGATGAGTAAACGGCTTCCCGCAACGCTGACACTCGAGCGTTACCGTCACCTTCGCATCGCCGTTTAACACCGCGAGACGTTGGTTATCGATAGCGAACGACATGGAGCATTCCACATCACTGTCCACACTGACCACAGATTCGGCGACGCGCTCAACCTGATCAGGAGTATAAATACCCTGGTAATCAAGGCGTTTTTGAGCCGTACGAACCGGATCGAGAGTCAGGGGTAATTTTACCTTTTGCATAGGGCGCGCATATTAACTTTGTAACGTCATAGAGTCAAAGAAAAAGGCAGCCTGTGGTTGCCTTTTGCCAATAATTCGCACACATTGCGGGTTACTGCTTTATTTTCGTTCAGTGCTGACCACGAACATCAACCTGCAAAACGAAGCGCATAGTTTAAAATGGCTATCATCAATACGCTATATCTGATGGAAAAAAATATGCCTAAACTTATTTTAGCCTCCACATCGCCCTGGCGCCGCGTCCTACTGGAAAAACTGCAAATCTCTTTCGAATGTGCCGCGCCGGAGGTCGACGAAACCCCGCGCAGCGATGAATCACCGCGCCAGTTGGTGCTTCGACTGGCGCAGGAAAAAGCGCAATCTCTGGCGTCACGTTATCCGGATCATTTAATTATTGGTTCTGATCAGGTGTGTGTACTGGACGGTGAAATCACTGGCAAACCGTTAACGGAAGAAAATGCCCGTCTGCAATTACGTAAAGCCAGTGGCAATATTGTCACCTTCTATACCGGGCTGGCGCTGTTTAATTCGGCGAATGGGCATCTGCAAACAGAAGTTGAACCTTTTGACGTCCATTTCCGTCACCTGAGCGAGGCGGAGATTGATAATTACGTGCGTAAAGAGCATCCCCTGCACTGCGCAGGCAGCTTTAAGAGTGAAGGGTTTGGTATTACGCTGTTTGAGCGCTTAGAGGGGCGTGACCCTAACACGCTGGTTGGTTTGCCGCTTATCGCGCTCTGTCAGATGTTGCGCCGGGAAGGGCAAAACCCGCTGATGGGATAATTTTATGGGCCGGACGCGTTTACGCCGCATCCGGCAATTGGTGCTGACTGCCTGATGCGGCGTAAATGCCTTATCAGGCCAACCGCCTACTAGCAGGTTTATATGCTCGCATTAACGCGTGTTACGCAGTTTCTGCAAACAACGCTTCAAACCATCATCCATTGGCGCTTCGATACGCATCACCTCACCGGTCCCCGGATGGGTAAACTTCAGCGCCGCCGCATGCAGGAACAAGCGATTTAACCCCGTTCCCGCTTCAGTCAGTTGTTTATCGAATTCACGGTCGCCGTAACGATCGTCAAACGCTATAGGATGACCGGCATACTGAGTATGCACTCGGATCTGATGAGTACGTCCGGTAACCGGGCTACAACGCACCAGAGTGGCAAACGCATAGCGTTCCTCCACTTTAAAACGCGTTTCGGATGGTTTACCTTCCTGGCTCACACGCACAATACGCTCACCGCTTTGCAAAATATTCTTCAGCAACGGCGCTTGTACACTCTTCACGTGTGACTGCCACTGACCACGCACCAGCGCCAGGTAATCTTTCTGCATGCCTTTTTCACGTAACTGCTCATGCAGCGAACGTAACGCCGAGCGTTTTTTCGCCACCAGCAGCACGCCTGAAGTGTCCCTGTCGAGTCGATGCACCAGTTCGAGGAACCGCGCTTCAGGGCGCAACGCCCGCAAACCTTCAATAACGCCGAAACTTAAACCACTGCCGCCATGTACCGCCGTGCCGGACGGTTTATTCAGCACCAGAATATGATCATCTTCATATAAGATGACATCCGCCAGCGCCGCCACTTTTTGCAGATGTGGCGACACCGCATCTTCTTCCCGTTCGGCAACGCGAACTGGCGGAATACGCACTTCGTCGCCAGCTTCGAGTTTATATTCAGGTTTAATACGTTTTTTGTTCACCCGTACTTCACCTTTACGCAAAATACGGTAGATCATACTTTTTGGTACGCCTTTCAGTTGGGTACGCAAAAAATTATCGATACGTTGCCCTGCTTCGTCAGCAGTGATAGCAACGATTTTTACGGATGGAGTCTCTGTTTTCATGGTGGGCGATTCTAAATAGCCAGCAGGATTCGCGCCACTCATTTTTCTATGCTTATATTTAGTTTTGCACCTTATTACTTCGCAGGGTGATCACCTAATTGGTGGTTATTAAACCAATCGCCAGCAAGAAGTGAAAAAACTGTGAGTAAGTGGGTGATAAATGGTAAAAGTCATCTTGCTATAACAAGGCTTGCAATGGAATAATGAGAACGTTTCCGTGTCCAACCTTGTTAAAACAAGAAATTTTACGGAATAACCCATTTTGCCCGACCGATCATCAACGCAGCAATGGCGTAAGACGTATTGATCTTTCAGGCAGTTAGCGGGCTGCGGGTTGCAGTCCTTACCGGTAGATGGAAATATTTCTGGAGAGTAATACCCAGTCTGTTTCTCTGATAATTGCGCTGTTTTTCCGCATGAAAAACGGGCAACCGACACTCTGCGCCTCTTTGAGCTGACGATAACCGTGAGGTTGGCGACGCGACTAGACACGAGGCCATCGGTTCACACCCGGCAAGGCGTTACTTTGCCCGCAGCTTAGTCGTCAATGTAAGAATAATGAGTAAGTTACGATGAAAAGAATGTTAATTAACGCAACTCAGCAGGAAGAGTTGCGCGTTGCCCTTGTAGATGGGCAGCGTCTGTATGACCTGGATATCGAAAGCCCGGGGCATGAGCAGAAAAAAGCTAACATCTACAAAGGTAAAATCACCCGCATTGAACCGAGTCTGGAAGCTGCTTTTGTTGATTACGGCGCTGAACGTCACGGTTTCCTCCCTCTTAAAGAAATTGCCCGCGAATATTTCCCAGCTAACTATAGTGCTCATGGTCGTCCCAACATTAAAGATGTGTTGCGTGAAGGCCAGGAAGTTATTGTTCAGATTGATAAAGAAGAGCGCGGCAACAAAGGCGCGGCATTAACTACCTTTATCAGCCTGGCGGGTAGCTATCTGGTTCTGATGCCGAACAACCCGCGCGCGGGTGGCATTTCTCGCCGTATCGAAGGCGACGACCGTACCGAATTAAAAGAAGCACTGGCAAGCCTGGAACTGCCGGAAGGCATGGGGCTTATCGTGCGCACCGCAGGCGTCGGTAAATCTGCTGAGGCGCTGCAATGGGATTTAAGCTTCCGTCTGAAGCACTGGGAAGCCATCAAAAAAGCGGCTGAAAGTCGCCCTGCTCCGTTCCTGATTCACCAGGAGAGCAACGTAATCGTTCGCGCATTCCGCGATTACTTGCGCCAGGACATCGGCGAAATTCTTATCGATAATCCGAAAGTGCTCGAACTGGCGCGTCAGCATATCGCTGCATTAGGTCGCCCGGATTTCAGTAGCAAAATCAAACTGTACACTGGTGAAATTCCGCTGTTCAGCCACTATCAGATTGAATCGCAGATTGAGTCCGCCTTCCAGCGTGAAGTCCGTCTGCCGTCTGGTGGCTCTATTGTTATCGACAGCACCGAAGCGTTAACCGCCATCGACATCAACTCCGCACGTGCAACTCGCGGCGGCGATATCGAAGAAACTGCGTTTAACACCAACCTGGAAGCTGCTGATGAAATTGCTCGTCAGCTGCGTTTGCGTGACCTCGGTGGTCTGATTGTTATCGACTTCATCGACATGACGCCAGTACGCCACCAGCGTGCGGTAGAAAACCGTCTGCGCGAAGCGGTGCGTCAGGACCGTGCTCGTATTCAAATCAGCCATATTTCTCGCTTCGGCCTTCTGGAGATGTCCCGTCAGCGCCTGAGCCCGTCGCTGGGTGAATCCAGTCATCACGTTTGTCCGCGTTGTTCCGGTACTGGCACCGTGCGTGACAATGAATCCCTGTCGCTCTCTATTTTGCGTCTGATTGAAGAAGAAGCGCTGAAAGAGAACACCCAGGAAGTCCACGCCATTGTTCCTGTGCCAATCGCCTCTTACCTGCTGAACGAAAAACGTTCTGCGGTAAATGCCATTGAAACTCGTCAGGACGGCGTGCGCTGTGTGATTGTACCAAACGATCAGATGGAAACTCCGCACTACCACGTGCTGCGCGTGCGTAAAGGGGAAGAAACGCCGACCTTAAGCTACATGCTGCCGAAACTGCATGAAGAAGCGATGGCGTTGCCGTCTGAAGAAGAGTTCGCGGAACGTAAGCGTCCTGAACAACCTGCACTGGCAACCTTTGCTATGCCAGATGTGCCACCAGCGCCAGCTCCGGCTGAACCTGTAGCGCCTGCAGCAGCCCCGGCACCTAAAGCGGCACCAGCAACGCCTGCAGCTCCGGCACAACCGGGTCTGTTGAGCCGCCTTTTCAGTGTACTGAAATCGCTGTTCAGTGGCGGTGAAGAAACCAAATCGGTCGAGCAACCTGCACCAAAAGAGGAAGCGAAACCGGAACGTCAACAGGATCGCCGTAAGCCTCGTCAGAACAACCGCCGTGACCGTAATGAACGCCGCGACACGCGTAGCGAACGTACGGAAGGTAGCGATAATCGCGAAGAAAACCGTCGTAATCGTCGCCAGGCGCAGCAGCAAACGGCTGAGACGCGTGATAGCCGTCAGCAGGCTGATGTAACGGAAAAAGCGCGTACCACTGACGAACAGCAAGCGCCGCGTCGTGAGCGTAGCCGCCGCCGTAACGATGATAAACGTCAGGCGCAACAAGAAGTGAAGGCGCTGAATGTTGAAGAGCAATCTGTTCAGGAAACCGAACAGGAAGAACGTGTACGTCCGGTTCAGCCGCGTCGTAAACAACGTCAGCTGAATCAGAAAGTGCGCTATGAACAAAGCGTTGCAGAAGAAGTGGTAGCCGCACCGGTGGTTGAAGAAACTGTCGCTGCCCAGCCTGTTACTCAGGAAGCACAAGCCCCGAGCACTGAACTGGTGAAAGTACCGCTGCCAGTCGTAGCGCAAACTGCGCCGGAACAGCAAGAAGAGAACAACGCCGATAACCGTGACAACGGTGGCATGCCGCGTCGTTCTCGCCGTTCTCCTCGTCACCTGCGCGTGAGTGGTCAGCGTCGTCGTCGCTATCGTGACGAGCGTTATCCGTCCCAGTCACCGATGCCGTTAACCGTAGCGTGCGCATCTCCGGAACTGGCCTCTGGCAAAGTCTGGATCCGTTATCCGGTTGTACGTCCGCAAGATGTACAGGTTGAGGAGCAACGCGAACAGGAAGAAGTGCAGGTGCAGCCGATGGTGACAGAAGTCCCTGTTGCTGCCGCTGTCGAGCCGGTTGTTGCCGCGCCGATTGTTGAAGAGGTGGCTGAAGTTGTAGAAACACCTGTTCAGGTTGCAGAACCGCAACCTGAAGTTGTTGAAACAACGCATCCTGAAGTGATTGCCGCAGCGGTAACTGAACAGCCTCAGGTGATAGCCGAGGCCGATGTTGCCGTAGCGCAGGACGTTGCAGAGCACGCAGAACCGGTAGTTGAACCGCAGGAAGAGACGGCAGACATTGAAGAAGTTGCCGAAACTGCCGAGGTTGTGGTTGCCGAACCTGAAGTTGTAGCTCAACCTGCCGCCCCGGTCGTCGCTGAAGTCGCAGCAGAGGTTGAAACGGTAGCTCCTGTTGTATCCGAGGTAATCGTTGAACATAACCACGCCACTGCGCCGATGACACGCGCTCCGGCACCGGAATATGTTCCGGAAGCACCGCGTCAAAGTGACTGGCAGCGCCCAAGCTTTGCCTTTGAAGGTAAAGGTGCCGCAGGTGGTCATGCAGCAACACATCATGCATCTGCTGGCCCTGCGCGTCCGCAACCTGTTGAGTAAAACTTAACTCAAAGTGATCAAGCCCTGGCAACCGCCGGGGCTTTTTATTTCAGGGGCAGTGCCTTTGCTGTAATGACATTAGCGTTACATATGTTGTATAATTATTATCCATATAAAGCTGAAGGATTTTTTTATGCCAGCCGCCAACAACATTCCAGCCAGGCGCGAATCTTTAAATCTGCGCATAAAACCCGCAGAACGCGATCTTATCGACCGGGCCGCTAAAGCCCGAGGAAAAAATCGCACCGAATTTGTCCTTGAGGCCGCCAGAGCCGCCGCTGAAGAGGCACTCATTGAGCAGCGAATTTTCAGGATGGATTCTGATGATTATCAGCTATTTTTGAATCGGCTGGATCAGCCACCCGCGCCCAATTCTGCATTACGCAAAACCATGCGAACACCCGCGCCGTGGGAACAGAAAAAATGATTCAGGCCCCCGAACCACTCCAGGCAAAGCATCAATTCACCTCTTTTTGCTCGGGGGTAGAAACGATGGATAACTGGCTAAAGCAGAGGGCCCTAAAAAATCAGCTTGCAGGTGCATCACGTACATTTGTTGGCTGTGATACTCATAGCAACGTTTTGGCTTATTATTCGCTTGCCTCAAGCGCCGTCGAAATGCATGTCGCAACAGGACGATTTCGCCGTAATATGCCAGAACCGATCCCTGTTGTAGTACTTGGTCGTTTGGCAATAGATAAATCATTACAGGGTCAGGGTATCGGTCGCGCGATGGTCAGAGATGCCGGTCTACGAGTACTACAGGCAGCTGAAGTCATTGGTATTCGCGGAATGTTGGTCCATGCGTTATCAGACCAGGCCCGCGAGTTTTATCTGCGAGTGGGTTTTGAGCCGTCACCTGTCGATTCTATGATACTGATGGCAACATTGGCTGATTTGCAGGCATGTCTGTAATAGTTCTTTATGCCTCATAGCAAAAAAATGCCCGCCCCGGCGATCCCAGAGCAGGCAGACAAAACATACCCAGTTTCAAGATATGCTTAAAAACGAGCCTATTTGTTGAGCTGGAAAAGCGACAATCCTTGCATATCTGTAAACGCTTTGTACGACGCCTGCAACGCCGTTTGCTGCATGATGTAAGATGAAATAGTCGCATTCCAGTCTACATCAACCAGATCGCTCATCTGCTGCGTTTGCCCTAAAGCGCGATCGCTACCTAATGAATCCAGCGACTCCAGTTCATTCAGTTGCGTGCCGAGTTCCGCGCGTACGGTCAGGACATTATTCAGTGAGTTTTTCAGGCCACGGTTGGTTTTATCCAATGCCGCTGCGGCGGTTTCTTTATCCGCTTCGCTATCTGCAACTGGCGTTTTTAGCGCCGCGATGGCGCTATCCAGCATAGCAAACAGGTTAGTTTCAGAATCGCTACCGTCAGGTTCCGCTACCGCGTTGCTGGTGATACTGTTGAAAATTTTGTCACCTGTATGCCCTATCACCATTGAGCGAGAGGCATCGACCTGCTGCTTAATACTCTCTGTTCCGCCGACATAATCACCGTCAGCCTCACTAAACGGCGCGGATTCTGTTTTATAACCGGCAAAAATGTAACGCCCGTTCCCATCCGTGGTATTCGCCAGGTTTAACAACTGGTCGCGAATCCCCTGAATATCCGTTGCCAACGATGCCCGGTCATCATCACTTAACGTGCCGTTGCTGGCATAAACAATTTTTTCCTGGGCATTCTGGATTGCCGTCGTCACCTGGCCAAGCACGCTTTCTTCCAGCGACACCTTTTGGGTCGCGAAAGTCCGCGCCAGTGTGTACTGGCTGTTTTGCGCCTGCGCCTGGGAGAGAACCACGGCTTGTGATGCTGCAATAGGATCGTCAGAAGGGTTAACGACTCGCTTACCCGTCGACATCTGTTCGCCGTACTTCATCCATTCCGCCTGAGAATTGGTGATACCGCGCATATTTTGCTGGTACATCATCTGGGTACTGAAACGCATCTTATCTCCCCTTAGCGAATGTTAATCAGCGCATCAAAAATGGCATTCGCCGTCTGCAGAACCTGGGCATTGGCCAGATAATACTGCTGAAAACGTTGCAGATTGCCGTACTCTTCGTCGAGATTGACGCCAGAGATAGACTGCTGCTGATTAGAAAGTTGCGTCACCACATTACTTTGAGTAGTGCTGCTGGTTTTCAACGTAGCGGTTTTATTCCCGATATCGCTAACCAACGAGGCATAGGCATCGTTAAAGGATTTCCCCCCGCCGACCGTTTTGCCATTAGTTTGCAAATCCAGCAGCGCCTGACCATTGCGGTTGTCGCTTTCACCGGCAGTTTCGTCGCTTGCCATGGCGATTTTCGCTTCGTCAGTGATTAGTACATCCATATTGACGATGGCATCGCTTACCGGTTTCAAGGTGAAGCTGTCGTTTGGTTTTGGCGTTCCGGTGAAGGTCAGTTCCAGACCATCAAATGAGACTTTACCGTCGGCATCCGGCACCACCGTAAAAGTGGTATTGCTTGCCAGACGGGTGACCTGCCACTGATTATCTTGGAACGTGATTTTGTAATCTGTCGCCAGCACAGCGGAACTATCGGTCACCGTAGCACCGATCGCGGAGCTACCTTTGTTTTTGCTATTTTCCAGAACAGCGGGCTTACCAATAGCAAAGAAATCCCCCCCTTCTTTACCATTGGCATCATACCCCTTGTTATGTTGGGCATTGAAAGCCTCAGCAAATGCCAGCGCCAGTTGCCCGAGCGTATTACGCGTCTGGTCCAGGTCCTGAGAACGAAATGTCAGAATGCCGCCCAGCGACCCCGTATTCAGCAATTTCTCTGGGATCTCAATATGTTCCGCCGTCCCATCAACATAAGCGACTGTCGTACGAGAAGGATCGGCACTGGATGGGACTGCTGCAAGCTGACGTGCCGAACTGCCTTGAACCAGCGAATACCCATTGGCCATGGTGATATTGTAAGTACCCCCATCCTGAACGCTGACCTCAACACCAACGATCTGGTTTAATTCACTCACCAGTTGATCGCGTTGATCAAGGAGATCATTGGGTGATGCCCCTGCTCCCACACCTGTTAAACGGGAGATCTGATCGTTCAGGCTGGCGATTTGTTTGGCATAATTATTGATCTGGTCAACGCTGGCACCTATCGCGATATTGACCTGTTTGTCCTGGTCGCGCAGATACTGGTCAGTGGTTTTAAACTGATTTACCAGACCTTCTGCCTTGCCAATCAGCGCCTGCCGTGCAGCAGGATCCTCTGCGTTACTGACCAGCGTTTGCAAACTGGTAAAGAAGTCCTGCATTTGCGTTGCCAGCGACGTGGTGCTGCCAGAGAGCATATTGTCGATTTTCGACATTTGCTCATAACGGGAAGTCAGGCCGCTACTCTGGGTCTGGGCCGCACGTAACTGATTGGTAATAAACGCATCGTATTCACGTTGCACGCCAGAAACATAAACGCCATTGCCTCCCCAACCGCCCGCACCTAACGTACTGTTAGCCTGCGCCATAATGGTGGTTTGTCGGGTATATCCGGCAACGTTATAGCTGGAAATATTATTACTCGCCGTATTTAACGCCGCCTGGGCAGCGTTAAGTCCGCTCATGGCGTTATTAATCAAGCTGGACATGGAGGTTCCTTATAAGCCTTCAATTACCAAGCATTATCGGCAGACACCCGCCGGACTTGAATTATTCAGAACAGATTATCGATACTCATACTGTAGGTTTTGCTCACCTTGTCGCTTACCGATTTCAATTGCTGAATCATATTGGTGAGTTTGCGGGCATATTCAGGATCGGTGGCATAACCTGCATCCTGTAATGCCTGCGCCCCCTGCTCGGCGCTGGCAGCGCGAGTCACGGCGGCGTAGCGTGGATTACGGGTTAACAGCCCAACGTAATCTGACAATGCTTCGAAATAAGAACTGTAAACACGAAACTTCGCCTTTACTTTCTTCGCTTCGCCGTTTTCATATTCGGTGGTAGTGATTTCAGTAACTGGCCCTTTCCAGTTACCTGACGCTTTTACGCCAAACACGTTGTAGCTCGGCTCGCCATTTTCGCGACGAATTTGTCGTTGTCCCCAGCCGGATTCCAGCGCAGCCTGGGCGAGAATCAGATGATGTGGCACACCGCTTTGCTGGCTTGCCAATTGAGCTGGCTGCGAGAGCTGTGCAAGGAACGCTTTGCTGTCACCAGGCAACAAAGCATCGAAATTGTGCGGTAAAGCTTTTTGCACCATCTGCTTGAGCGCTTTATTTTGAAAACTCATCACCGTTTCAAGTGGGAATTTCATCGGTCCGGCAGGCATTTCTTCTGCTGGCAATGGCTGCTCTGGCGTCATCTGTTTTACCATCATCTCCGCAAGTCCCAGACCTTTGCCTGCTGTCATCTGTTGGGCTATCTGCTGGTCATACATGCTGGTGTAGAGCCGGGTATTCTCGCTGCTGAACAGGCCATCTTTAGGTAAGGCTTCACGCATGCTTTTTAGCATCATCTGCACAAACATCCCTTCCACCTGGCGAGCTACCGGGCGAATATTTGCAGCTGGATCTTCGCCCGCTTTCGCTTTCAGATCGTTAAGTGATTGAGCATCCCAGGCGGCGCTCGCCAGCAGCTTGCTGTCGCTAATCATCAGATGATTTCCAGTTTTGCCCGCAGACATCCCGCGCTTTGCATAGATTGCAGTATGGACATTAAATCCATCGGGGTGGCTCCCAAGGCGTTGAGCGCGCGCACTACGTTATTGAGGCTGGCACTGGAACGCACGCTTTGCAGCGAACCGCCGCTCTGGCGTAAGTCGATCTGCGTTTGTGGCGTTACCACAGTCTGCCCACCACCAAACGGCGTATCTGGTTGGCTGACATTGGCCTGACGATTTACCGTAACCGAGAGATTGCCCTGCGCCACCGCGCAGCTGTCGAGGGTCACTTCACGATTCATCACCACCGAACCAGTGCGCGAGTTAATCACGACTTTGGCGTCCTGCGGGGTGACATTGACCTGCATATTCTGGATATCGGCAAGGAAACGCACCTGGGAACTATTACCGCTCGGCACGCGAACCTGAATAGTTCGGGCATCTAACGCCGTGGCACTGCCGAATCCTCGGGTGCGGTTGATGGTATCGGCGATCTGCTGCGCCATCGCGAAGTCTTCGTCATTTAGCTGCAAATTGAAGGTATTGCCAGTGCCGAATTGGCTGGGTAATTCGCGCTCAATAATCGCACCGTTGGTGATCCGCCCGCCATTCAGTTGGTTAACCTGAACGCTGCTACCTCCCGCTGATGCCCCCGCGCCACCGACCAGAATATTGCCCTGCGCCAGCGCATAAACCTGGCTGTCGACGCCCTTAAGCGGTGTCATCAACAACGTACCACCACGTAAGCTTTTGGCATTACCCATGGAAGAAACCACCACATCGATGGTTTGCCCCTGGCGTCCAAACGGCGGAAGTGACGCCGTCACCATTACCGCAGCGACGTTTTTTAGCTGCATATTGGTGCCAGTCGGAACGGTAATTCCCAACTGTGAGAGCATGTTATTAAGCGTTTGAGTGGTAAACGGCGTCTGGGTCGTCTGGTCGCCCGTACCGTCAAGGCCAACAACAAGGCCATAACCAATCAGCGAGTTTTGCCGTACGCCCTGTACGCTGGTGAGATCGCGAATGCGGTCAGCCTGTGCAACGGTCGCTACCAGCAGAAGAATGAATACAGAGAGAAATTTAATCACCACAGCCTCACTTACATTGGCGACAGGTTAAGGAAGAAACGCTGTAACCAGCCCATGTTTTGTGCTTCGTTAATGTAGCCATTGCCAACGTACTCAATGCGCGCGTCTGCCACCTGGGTTGACGGTACAGTGTTGCTGCCACTGATGGTGCGTGGATTGACCACGCCGGAGAAACGAATAAATTCCGTACCCTGATTAATGGCGATCTGTTTTTCGCCCACCACATGCAGGTTGCCGTTGACCAGCACCTGATCAACCGTCACGGTCAAGGTGCCGCTAAAGGTATTGCTGGCATTTGCCCCGCCTTTACCATTGAAGCTATTACCGCCAGAGGCATCGACGTCGGCACGGGCATTACCAAACAGCCCCTGCAAATAGCGCGGCACAGTATCAAACCCGAAGTTGGTTTTTCCGTCGCGGCTGGCATTAGCAGACGAACTCTTGCTGGCGCTGACGTTTTCCTGCAACACAATAGTCAGCGTATCGCCGATATTGCGTGGTCGGCGATCTTCAAATAACGGCTGATAGCCATAATTAATCGGCTGGGCAGACTGAAAAATGGAACCATTGGCGACGGGCGTCGGGCCGGGTACAGGTTGTGCCGTGGTCACCCCCTGCACCAGCGGGGTAGACGGGATCCAGGCGCAGCCGGTCAGTGAAAGCACCAACAAGGTGGAAATGCCGTATTTTTTTCGCATGGCTATCATCTTCAAAAATCAATAAACCGGTAAGTTGCCCTACCGGTATGCTTTAGAGTTGCGTCAGTTTTTGCAGCATCTGGTCGGTGGTGGATACCGCTTTACTGTTGATTTCGTAGGCGCGCTGTACCTGAATCATGTTGACCAGTTCCTCCGCCACGTTGACGTTAGACGTTTCAACATATCCTTGATACAACAGCCCAGCGCCGTTCAGACCTGGCGTGCTTTCGTTCGGTGCGCCGGAGGATTGTGTTTCGGTGTAGAGGTTTTCGCCAATGCTCTCCAGGCCAGTGTCGTTCATAAACGTGGTCAGATTGAGTTGTCCAACCTGAACCGGAGCAGCCTGGCCTTGCTGGGTAACGCTGACCACGCCATCACGACCAATGGTAATACTTAACGCATTCGCCGGAATGGTGATTGCTGGCTGCACCTGAAAACCGCCCGCCGTCACCAGTTGCCCGTTCTGATCCACCTGAAAAGAGCCGTCGCGGGTATACGCTGATGAGCCATCCGGCAGCATGACCTGGAAAAAGCCCTGCCCTTTAATCGCCACATCTTTGCTGTTATTGGTTTGCGACAGGTTGCCCTGGCTGTGTAAGCGTTCAGTGGCGACCGGACGCACCCCCGTACCGATTTGTAACCCGGATGGCAAGGTAGTTTGTTCGGAAGACTGTGCGCCAGGCTGGCGAATGGTTTGATAAAGCAGATCTTCAAACACCGCCCGCTGGCGCTTGAAACCATTGGTACTGACGTTTGCCAGGTTGTTGGCAATGACGTCCATATTGGTTTGCTGGGCATCGAGGCCCGTTTTGGCGATCCATAATGAACTGATCATAAAATGTCCTGTAGTGGATTGCTGACAAATCGCATATGTCTTCTTGCCGGATGCGGCGTAAACGCTTTATCCGGCCTACAAGAGCTCGCAAAATCAATAAATTGCGATTTATCCCGTAGGCCCGATAAGCTTGCGCTTCGGGCAACTTATGCTTGTCATTTATCCTTTCAATTAACTCATCGACAGCAGTTGGTTGGCGCGACCAGCGTTATCATCGACGCTGCTTATTACCTTCATCTGCATTTCAAAACGCCGCGCACTGGCAATCATGTCGCTCATTGCCGAAATGGCATTGACGTTGCTACCTTCCAGCACGCCCGACATCACCCGTAACGTTGGGTCAGCCTGTAACACCGGACCACGCGAGGCCTGACTTTCCGCACTCAAACGAAAGATCCCATCATCACCACGCTGCACTTCACTGCCCATGGCTTTCACCAGTTTCAACCGTCCTACTGGCGCAACGGTATTTGCCGGATCGCCCGGATTGAGCGCCGAAATGGTGCCATCGGCGGCGATAGTAATTTCCGCCCCTTCCGGCACGGCAATCGGCCCCGCCTCGCCAATCACCGGATACCCCTGAATCGTTAGTTGTCCACCGGGATCAACCTGAATGCTGCCATTACGCGTATACCCCTCGCTGCCGTCAGCGGTCTGCACGGCCAGCCAGCCATCCTGCTGCAACGCAACATCCAGGGGGCGCGAGGTGTAATCCATCTTGCCGGACGTCATATCTGCGCCCGGCGTAGATGCCGTCACGAGTGTGCGCGTGAGCAGAGAAAGCCCTTCCACCGGCACCGCACGTAAGGCGTTTAATTGCGCGCGAAAACCGGGCGTGGAGGCATTCGCCAGATTGCTGGCGGTCACCGCCTGTTGATTCAGCGTCTGACTGGCGGCGCCCATTGCGGTATAGATTGCGTGATCCATCGAGCTATCCCGTCAGCAATTAGCGTAAGTTAACCAGCGTGTTGAGGATCTGGTCCTGAGTTTTGATGGTCTGGGCGTTAGACTGATAGTTACGCTGGGCGACAATCATATTGACCAGTTCTTTGCTGAGATCGACGTTAGACGCTTCCAGGGCACCGTTGGTCAGCGCGCCAAAATTGCCAGTCCCGGCGGTTCCCAGCAGCGCTACACCAGAAGATTGCGTTGCAGACCAGACGTTGTCCCCCTCTGATGCCAGCCCTTCGTTGTTGGCAAAGTTGGCCAGCACAATCTGACCCAGCAATTGGGTTTGTTCGTTCGAATAGTTCCCGACTACCGTGCCGTCATCGTTGATTTGATAACTCACCAGATCGCCCGGTTTGTAACCGTTCTGGGTGGTTGCCACAATATTGTTAGCGCCGGTGTTTTGCTGCATAGAGTTGAGGAAGCTGAGGGAGAATGTTGCAGGATCCGCGCCGTTAATCGCGCCAGTGGTAATATCCTTTGTTGGATCCGACGTCAGAACACCATTGGCATCAAATTCCAGTGTTGTCGCTATCGTTGCAATGCTGTTTGGAGCACTACTATCCTGGGTGTAGACATCCCAGGTATTATCTTGCGTCTTCACAAAGTAGACGCTCATGTCATGGGCATTACCCTGACTGTCATACACCGTTACCGAACCTTTTTTGTTATAGCTATCGGCATCACTGGCGCTGAATGGCGTAACGGTAGGAAGCGTATCACTGGAGTTAAGGTTAATCTGCATGGACGCCGTGGTCGTGGACTTCGCCGCCATCAAGGTATTTGGAATCGAAATACTGCCTGGATTCGCCCCTTGCTGGATGGTCGGAGGCGTACCGGTTGCCGGATACCCGGTCAACTGTAAACCTTGCATATTCACAAGATTACGGTTTTCATCCAGTTTGAATTGCCCGTTACGGCTGTAAAACACCGAACCGTTACTGTCTACCAGACGGAAAAAACCGTTCTGGCTGATAGCGACGTCCAGCCCACGACCAGTATTTGTGGTCGTGCCATCGGTAAAATCCTGAGTGATGCCAGCAACTTTTACCCCCAGTCCCACTTTCGAACCAGCAAACATATCAGCAAAAGAGGCCGTGCCGGATTTAAAGCCATAGGTGGCGGAGTTGGCGATATTGTTGCCAATGACATCGAGATTGGTGGCGGCAGCGTTTAATCCGCTAACCGCTTGAGAAAAGGCCATGACTGACTCCTGAAATGTGAAGGCTTAAATTATCTGCCGTACTTCGTCGAGAGTGGTGGTGCCGTAAGTGCCGAGATCCAGCGTGTTACCGTTATTGCCGCGAATCACGCCCTGTACCAGCGCAAACTGCAATGGCTGGGCAACCAACTGCGTACCGCCGTTGCTGGCACTAATTGCCACGTTATAAGAACCGTTCGGCGCGGTCGTACCATCAGTCAACGTGCCGTCCCAGGTGAAACTGTGGACTCCGGCGCTGAGCTCACCAATATCAATGGTGCGCACAACTGCGCCATTTTTATCGGTTATGGTTGCGGTCACTTTGTCTGCGGCCTGTTGCAGTTCAACACCAAACGGCGTGGTGGTGGTCACCGCCCCTTCTTCACTGCCAGTACCGACAAGAATGGTGGTGCCGGGGATCATCACGCCGTGACCAATCAGGTTGCTGGCCTGTAGCGACTGGCTGTTATCAATCTGCCCGGAAATCGAACCGAGTGTGGTGTTGAGCTTTTCAATCCCGCTGACCGTGCTGATTTGCGCCAGTTGTGACGTCAGCTCGTTGTTTTCCATTGGATTGGTCGGATCCTGGTTTTTCAGTTGCGCCACCAGCAACGTCAGAAAGCTGCTCTGTAAATCGGCGGCGTTACTGCCCGTAATCGAACTACTGCTGGTAGTGCTGACGCCGGTATTTGTCGGATCGGTGGTGGTTACCGCAATGGACATGACTTTCTCCTTTATTGACCGAGCGTGAGGGTTTTCAGCATCATGCTTTTCACCGTATTGAGTACTTCAACGTTGGCCTGATAGCTGCGCGACGCCGACATGGTGTTAACCATCTCGCCTACCACATCGACGTTTGGCATTTTCACGTAGCCCTTCGCGTCCGCCAGCGGATTACCCGGTTCATAGACCAGTTTGTCCGGGGCCTGGCTTTCAATCACGTCAGCCACTTTGACTCCGCCCGTCGCAGCCCCTGGCGCGGCGTTCACCTGGAACACCACCTGTTTTGCCCGATACGGCTGACCATCTGGCCCCGTCACGCTGTCGGCGTTGGCCAGGTTGCTGGCAGCCACGTTCAGACGCTGAGACTGAGCGGTTAACGCCGATCCGGCGATATCAAAAATATTCAGCAGTGCCATCGTTAATTTCCGCTTTGTAATACGTTCATCATGCCTTTGATTTGTCCGCTCAACGCGCTAAGGCTCATCTGGTATTGCAGGCTGTTATCGGCAAACTGGGTGCGTTCGCGATCCATATCCACGGTATTGCCGTCCAGTGAAGGCTGGTCCGGAATTCGGTATTGCAATTCTGTGGCAGGAGGTGACAACGCCTGTGCTGGAATATGCTGCGACGAGGTCAACGTCAGCGCGACCACGCTGGTTTCATCTCTCCCGCGCTGCATCACTTTTTTAAGTTCACTGGCAAAATCCATATCGCGTGCCTGATAACCAGGGGTATCGGCATTGGCGATATTTGCCGCCAGCACTTCCTGACGCTGGGCGCGCAGATTGAGTGCCTCTTGTTGAAAACGTAAGGCGGCGTCGAGCTTATCGAGCATATCTCCTCCGCAGATATCAAAATTCTGCCGTCAGCTTAAAGACTTTACGCGCGCGTTATCGGCGGAATAAAAGCAAAATGGGTTGCTATTTATGCCGTTGATGGTCATTGCGTACGGGTACAATTCAGGCTGTGAAAATGGCCGGGGGCAAAAATGCTGACAATAATGCGCTGTGTGGCGATCATCACGATGTTGTTCAGTCCACTTAGTGCGGCTGGCGATTTCCCCTCACAATTGCAAACCTTTTTCGTTGCACAACTAGCAGGGCTAAGTGATGAGGTCCACGTCTCTATTCGTACTGCACCCAATTTATTGCCGCCATGCGAACAGCCGCTGCTTTCCATGACTAATAACGCCCGCCTGTGGGGCAATGTGAATGTGCTGGCACGTTGTGGCAACGATAAGCATTACGTGCAAGTGAATGTACAGGCGACAGGGAATTATGTTGTTGCAGCAATGCCAGTTGTGCGTGGGGGAAAGCTTGACGCAGGCAGTGTAAAACTTAAACGTGGCAGACTGGATACACTACCGCCGCGTACCGTTCTGGATGCTAATCAACTGGTTGATGCGGTTAGCCTGCGCGATTTGGTCCCCGGACAACCTATACAGCTGACTATGCTGCGTCAGGCCTGGCGGGTAAAAGCAGGACAACGCGTTAACGTGATTGCCAGTGGCGATGGGTTCAGTGCAAATGCTGAAGGTCTGGCGCTGAATAACGCTTCCGTCGCGCAAAAAGCCCGCGTGAGAATGATATCGGGTCAGGTAGTCAGTGGCGTAGTGGATGCCGATGGGAATATTCTTATAAACCTGTAAGCTATTAAAGATTGCCCGTCCATTGCCGATAAATAAGCAACAAATGATAAAGCGCCCTCAATGAGGAATAAACCATGAGTATTGACCGCACTTCCCCCCTGAAGCCTGTAAGCACCGTTCAGCCACGTGAAACCAGTGACGCTCCGGTAGCCAATACCCGCGCAGCAAAAACGACGGCTACCGCCAGTACTAACGTCAAGTTAAGCGATGCGCAGGCAACACTGATGCAACCGGGCAGCAGTGATATCAATCTTGAACGCGTTGAAGCATTAAAATTGGCGATTCGTAATGGTGAACTAAAAATGGATGTCGGCAAAATTGCCGATGCGCTGATCAACGAAGTGCAACAAGATTTAATGAGTAAATAATCAGATGCCGCGTCTTGCTGAGATTCTCAACCAGATGTCTGTGGTGCTTAACGAGCTTAATATAGTGATGGTCCAGGAGCAGCAACATCTCTCTATGGGGCAGTTCACCGGTAGCCAGCTGCAACATATTACAGAACAAAAAAGCTCAATGCTGGCGACTCTGGATTACCTGGAACAGCTGCGTCGACAGGCACCGGATACAGAAATAAGTGAAGATATTGCGCAATGCTGGCAGGAAATCACCGAGAAAACGCAGCAATTGCGCCAGTTAAATCAGCATAACGGCTGGCTACTGGAAGGGCAGATTGAGCGCAATCAACAGGCACTGGAAATGCTGAAACCGCATCAGGAGCCGACACTGTACGGGGCGAACGGTCAGACCTCAACACCCTGGCGCGGTGGTAAAAAGATTTCTATTTGAAGATTTTCTCCGGCCTGCGATGCAGGCCGGAATTCTACGTTAAGCAGTACGACGAGCAAATTCTTTTACTTTGAAGCCCAACACCGCCAGTGCGGCAAAGTATGCTGCAATTCCCGCGACAACGACCGCCATCAAACGCAGTAAACGCCAGGGCATAGTGCCCAACGACCAGTCCGGCATAATATGCAACATGCCTAAAAGCACACCAGACATCACCAGAACCGCCACGAGTAAACGCAGCAGAAACGCAGTCCAGCCGGGTTGTGGGGTAAAGATTTTCTGCTTACGCAACTGCCAGTAAAGCAGCGAAGCATTCAGACACGCCGCCAGACCAATGGAAAGCGACAGTCCGGCATGTTTCAACGGGCCGATAAATGCAAGGTTCATCAATTGCGTCAAAATCAGCGTGACGATGGCAATTTTCACCGGCGTTTTAATGTCCTGCCGTGAATAAAAGCCCGGAGCCAGCACTTTCACCACAATCAGGCCAATCAAACCTACCGAGTAGGCAATTAACGCCCGCTGGGTCATCAACGCATCAAAGGCGGTAAATTTACCGTACTGGAACAGCGAAACAGTTAACGGACCGGAGAGGATGCCCAGCGCCACCGCGCTTGGCAGCGCCAGCAGGAAACAAAGACGCAGCCCCCAGTCCATCAGACGGTTATATTCATCGTGATTACCACTGGCAAAACTTTTCGACAGCGACGGCAGCAAAATGGTCCCCAGCGCCACGCCCAGTACACCGGACGGAAACTCCATCAAACGGTCGGCATAATACATCCATGACACCGAGCCGGAGGCAAGAAATGAGGCAAAAATAGTGTTGATGATTAAGGAAATCTGGCTAACAGAGACGCCAAGAATCGCCGGCCCCATCTGTTTCACTACGCGCATCGCCCCGGCATCGTGGAAGTTAATGCGCGGCAATACCAACATACCAATCTTCTTCAGATGCGGTAGCTGATAAACCAGTTGCAGGATGCCGCCCACCGTAACTGCCCACGCCAGCGCCAGCACGGGTGGATTAAAGTACGGCGCAGCAAACAGCGCAAAGCCAATCATGCTGATGTTGAGTAACGTTGGGGCAAATGCCGGAATCGAGAAACGGTTCCAGGTATTCAGAATTGCCCCCACCAGCGATGCCAGTGAAATCAATAAGATATAAGGAAAAGTAATCTGTAATAACTGGCTGGTAAGTGCGAATTTGTCGGCAGTATCCGCAAAGCCCGGCGCGGTTACCATGATCACCCACGGCGCGGCGAGCATGCCGGCGACCGTCACAACCGCCAGCGCCAGTGTCAGCAGACCAGAGACATAAGAGACAAAGACCCGCGTGGCATCTTCACCCTGCTTGCTTTTATATTCCGCCAGAATCGGCACGAAAGCCTGGGAGAATGCCCCTTCAGCAAAGATACGGCGTAACAAGTTAGGAAGTTTGAACGCGACAAAAAAGGCGTCGGTTGCCATCCCTGCGCCAAAGATTCTGGCGACAATAGCGTCGCGCGCGAAGCCAAGCACACGCGAAAACATGGTCATCGAGCTGACGGCGGCCAGCGATTTTAATAAATTCATCGGTGTTCTAATCCAGACCCACGGCAAAACGCCTGCAAGGCAGGCGCTGAAAGAGGCGAATAGTCTACCTGGATTATGGTGAATTGCTACCGCCAGATGTTACAGGGTTTATTCACTCATCGCATCGCGCCAGATCTTATCAACGATGCGCTGCGCCAGCACCGCCTGTTCACCCGCGGTTTGCGGAACTGTCTGATTTTGCACGCATTCAATGAAATGGCGCGCACAACCGACAAATCCACGCTGCTCGAGGGTACTTTGCCAGCCAGGAATCGGTTTATGCACCACGCCCTGCCCACGCTCCTCACGCCATTCACGCATATCGGTGATGTCGATTAATGCCCCTTCAGTCACTGCCAGCACCGCTTCACGCTGACTTCCGGCACGACGATGCATAGAGGTGGTGATTTGTAACTGACCTGCCGAAAAATGGTGCTCGGCAAACAGCATTTCGCCAGACTCATTGGTCAGCAACGTACCGCTTTCGAGAGTTGCATTGCCGCCAGACAACCACAACGCGGTATCAACCACATGCAAATAATCATCCAGCAAGGTGAAATAAAGATCGTGTGGCCCGACGCTATTGGTACGATGTTTATCCATTCTTAGCGAGGCTGCGCTGGCAAGCTGCGTTTTTAACTCACTGTACAGCGGCGCGAAACGACGGTTAAAGCCGACCATCAGTGTCAGTTTTTTGCGCGCTGCAAGTTCAACCAGTCGCTCGGCATCGCGCAGATTTTCCGCCAGCGGTTTATCGACACAGACATGTACACCTGCATTTAATAACGCACTGACCACCTCAAAATGACTGGCGGTGCTGGAGTGGACAAATACCGCATCGCAACTGGCGGCAAGGTTAGATAACGAATCGGCGTAAGGAATGCGCCAGCTTTCACAAATTGAGATGGCTTTCTCACGCGTTGGCGACCACGCCCCCTGTAGCGTCCAGTCAGACGCTGCTGCCAGCACTGGCAGCCACGCTTTTTGCGCGATGCCGCCTAAACCCACTACGCCGATACGTAATTTTTTCACGTTAATCTCCCAGATGGGCCAGCAACGAATCAAGACGCTGTTTCAGTTCTGCCACCTCGATTTCCAGGGCTTCGACGCGGGATTGTAAATCACCACCAACCGCGTCCGACGTTTCTGTAAGCACAGGCTGATCATCCACCTCGCCACTGAAAAGATGCATATAGCGGCTTTCGCGTTTACCCGGTTCGCGAGCCAGACGAACGACAAAAGGCCCATCTTCGCGATTAGCCAGTTGTTCCAGCGTCGTTTCTACTTCCGTCATATCGCTGAATTCATACATCCGCGCCGCGCGACTGCGCAGTTCACCTGGCGTCTGAGCACCGCGCAACAACAAGGTGGTAATTAATGCGACTTCCGCGGCACTAAGTTTCAGGTCACCAAACTCAGAGTTGCAGAAACGCTGTTCATATTTGGTGACTCGATTACCAAAGCCACTCACCGTGCGCAGATAATGGCGTTTTACCAGATTATCCAGTTGCTCCTGTACCTCGGATTCGCTCAGATTCATTACCGGTTCACGGTTTGTTTTCTGGTTACAGGCCGTTACCACGCCATTCACGGAAAGCGGGTATTGCTCTGGCGTCGTCACCTGTTTTTCCAGCAAACAGCCAATCACACGGGCTTCCAGTGCGGTAAGTTGATACTTCATGAAATTCTCCTTAGCGGCCGGGCGTCCAGTCCGGGGTGGTTAATGCCGTCAGTACGTGATCGCGCCATTTTCCATCAATCAACAAATAATCTTTCGCATAGCCTTCTTTTTCAAACCCCAACCGCGCCAGCAAATCACCGCTGCGTTTATTGTGCGGCATATAGTTGGCCATAATACGATGAATATGTTGGGTGCGTTGCATATAGCGAATGGCGGCGGTCAGAGCTTCAAACATCAGTCCTTTACCCTGCCATTTTTGTCCGATCGAATAACCGAGATAACAGGCGTGAAAAGAGCCGCGTACCACATTGGAAAAATTGGCTACGCCAATAATCTCTTTCTCATCTGGATCAAATAATCCAAAGTAAAAGGCTGAGCCCTGTTTATGAAATTCGTTAATCATGCTTAACCTGGCCTGCCAGCCTGAAGGATAGCAGTGGCTTTCATCGCGCACCGGCTCCCAGGGCTTCAGGAAATGGCGATTCTCTGCGTAATAATCCGCCAGTCGCCAGGCATCACGTTCATGCACCAGACGCACGACCAGTCGGTCGGTGGTTAAGCGCACTTTTGGCACGTTACTGCGATAGCCAAACATTCTATACCTACTCCTTCCCGTAACGTCTTTAATACGCTGTAAGTATTACTATACCTGCGCAACCAGAGCCTGTGAAAAGTCCAAAATACCATTTTCTGCATTATTCACATATTTGATAAAAACTCTCTATCAAAGCGACGTTTTGATAAAAAAATATTGTCCCCGATATGATGGGAAAAATCTTAGCAGCAATGCAGAATAGAAAGTGCTCATCTTTTATTTCCCGGGAGGGGAAATGTCGCGCGTATCGCAGGCGAGGAACCTGGGTAAATATTTCCTTCTCGTCGATAATATGCTGGTCGTGCTGGGGTTCTTTGTTGTCTTCCCGCTGATCTCTATCCGCTTCGTTGATCAAATGGGCTGGGCCGCCGTAATGGTCGGTATTGCCCTCGGTCTGCGTCAGTTCATTCAGCAAGGATTAGGCATTTTCGGCGGTGCTATTGCCGACCGTTTTGGCGCTAAACCGATGATCGTTACCGGTATGCTGATGCGCGCCGCCGGATTCGCCACCATGGGCATCGCCCATGAACCCTGGATGCTGTGGTTTTCTTGTTTGCTCTCGGGCCTCGGCGGTACGTTATTTGATCCGCCGCGTTCGGCGCTGGTGGTGAAATTAATTCGTCCGGAACAACGGGGCCGTTTTTTCTCCCTGTTGATGATGCAGGACAGTGCCGGTGCGGTCATTGGCGCGCTGTTGGGGAGTTGGTTATTGCAATACGATTTTCGCCTGGTCTGCGCCACGGGGGCAATTCTGTTTGTATTGTGTGCAGCGTTTAACGCCTGGTTGTTGCCCGCATGGAAACTCTCTACCGTGCGTACGCCAGTCCGCGAAGGCATGACCCGCGTGATGCGCGATAAACGTTTTGTCACCTATGTCCTGACACTCGCGGGCTACTACATGCTGGCTGTGCAGGTGATGTTGATGCTGCCGATTATGGTCAACGACGTAGCCGGAGCGCCCTCTGCCGTTAAATGGATGTATGCCATCGAAGCGTGTCTGTCGTTAACGTTGCTCTACCCTATCGCCCGCTGGAGCGAAAAGCGTTTTCGTCTGGAACACCGGTTGATGGCGGGGCTACTGGTGATGTCATTAAGCATGATACCCGTGGGCATGGTCAGTGGCCTGCAACAACTTTTCGCCCTGATTTGTCTGTTTTATATTGGCTCGATCATTGCCGAACCTGCGCGTGAAACTCTTAGCGCCTCGTTAGCGGATGCACGAGCGCGCGGCAGTTATATGGGGTTTAGTCGGCTGGGCCTGGCGATAGGCGGCGCTATTGGCTATATCGGCGGCGGCTGGCTGTTTGACCTGGGTAAATCCACGCAACAACCGGAGTTGCCGTGGATGATGTTGGGCGTTATTGGCCTCATCACCTTCCTTGCATTGGGCTGGCAATTTAGCCATAAACGTGCCGCGCGTCGGTTGCTGGAACACGACGCCTGATTTGATAGTCCCCCCTGACTCCTCCATACTGAAAGTGAACTGACAGCCAAATGGAGGAGTCACGTGAAGCTATATATTTACGATCACTGCCCTTACTGCCTCAAAGCCCGCATGATTTTCGGCCTGAAAAATATCCCCGTCGAATTACACGTTCTGCTCAACGACGATGCAGAAACACCCACCCGGATGGTCGGTCAAAAACAGGTTCCCATTCTGCAAAAAGATGACAGCCGCTATATGCCAGAGAGCATGGACATTGTTCACTATGTGGATAAGCTCGACGGCAAACCGTTACTGACGGGTAAACGCTCCCCTGCCATTGAAGAGTGGCTGCGCAAGGTCAACGGCTATGCCAATAAACTGCTGTTGCCGCGTTTTGCCAAATCGGCGTTTGATGAGTTTTCTACTCCCGCCGCACGCAAATACTTCATCGACAAGAAAGAGGTCAGCGCGGGTAATTTTGCCGAGCTTCTCTCACATTCTGATGGGTTAATTAAAAATATCAGCGATGATTTACGTGCACTGGATAAACTCATCGTCAAGCCAAACGCCGTGAATGGCGAGCTTTCGGAAGATGACATTCAACTTTTTCCGCTGCTGCGTAATCTGACGCTGGTTGCCGGAATAAACTGGCCAAGCCGCGTCGCTGATTACCGCGATAACATGGCCAAACAGACGCAAATCAATTTGCTATCATCAATGGCGATTTAATCCTGGCCTGCCGCGGCAGCCTGTATTCGCGGGTTGCCGCTGTTTTCAGTTTTTTCTGCTGGCGAGTTTATCGCTGGTGACACATGCTGCGTTGTGTCAGGATATTGACGCAGATTTCATGTCGAGGACTACCATGAACAAGTTTTTATTTGCCGCTGCATTAATCGTCAGTGGCCTGCTCGTTGGCTGTAATCAACTCACCCAATACACCATCACCGAACAAGAGATTAACCAGTCGCTTGCGAAACATAATAATTTCTCAAAAGATATCGGTTTGCCCGGCGTGGCTGACGCCCATATAGTTCTGACAAACCTGACCAGCCAAATTGGTCGTGAAGAACCTAATAAGGTTACCCTAACCGGGGACGCCAATCTGGATATGAACTCTCTGTTCGGTAGCCAAAAAGCAACCATGAAACTGAAGCTGAAAGCGCTGCCTGTGTTTGATAAAGAGAAAGGCGCCATCTTCCTGAAAGAGATGGAAGTGGTCGACGCGACCGTGCAGCCGGAAAAAATGCAAACCGTGATGCAAACGTTACTTCCCTATTTGAATCAGGCATTACGCAATTACTTTAACCAGCAGCCGGCTTACATCCTGCGCGAAGATGGCAGCAAAGGCGAAGCAATGGCTAAAAAACTGGCAAAAGGCATTGAAGTGAAACCAGGTGAAATAGTCATTCCGTTCACTGATTAATTACGAGGGCGTATTTGCGCCCTTTATTTTACGTGCAAAGGAAAACGTTTCCGCTTATCCTTTGTGTCCGGCAAAAACATCCCTTCAGCCGGAGCATAGAAATTAATGACTGCACCATCCCAGGTATTAAAGATCCGCCGCCCAGACGACTGGCACCTTCACCTCCGCGATGGCGACATGTTAAAAACTGTCGTGCCGTATACCAGCGAAACCTATGGTCGGGCCATCGTTATGCCCAATCTGGCACCGCCTGTAACAACAGTTGAGGCTGCTGTGGCTTATCGCCAACGTATCCTTGACGCCGTACCGGACGGACACGATTTCACCCCGCTGATGACCTGTTATTTAACAGACTCGCTGGACCCCAATGAGCTGGAGCGTGGATTTAACGAAGGCGTGTTCACCGCCGCAAAACTTTACCCTGCGAACGCCACCACCAACTCCAGCCACGGTGTGACGTCGGTTGAGGCGATCATGTCAGTACTTGAGCGCATGGAAAAAATCGGTATGCCTCTGCTGGTGCATGGTGAAGTGACCCATGCTGACATCGACATTTTTGACCGTGAAGCGCGTTTTATTGAGACGGTCATGGAGCCACTACGCCAGCGCCTGACCGCGCTGAAAGTCGTTTTCGAGCACATCACCACCAAAGATGCGGCCGACTATGTTCGTGACGGAAATGAACTATTGGCCGCCACCATTACTCCCCAGCATCTGATGTTTAACCGTAACCATATGCTGGTTGGCGGTGTGCGTCCGCATCTCTACTGTCTGCCGATCCTCAAACGCAATATTCACCAACAGGCGCTGCGTGAGCTGGTCGCCAGTGGTTTTGATCGCGTTTTTCTGGGTACCGATTCCGCGCCACATGCCCGTCATCGTAAAGAGAGTAGCTGCGGCTGTGCAGGTTGCTTTAATGCGCCATCGGCGCTGGGTAGCTATGCAACCGTATTTGAAGAGATGAATGCACTACAGCATTTTGAAGCATTCTGTTCTTTAAACGGGCCGAAATTCTATGGATTGCCGGTCAATGAATCGTTTATTGAACTAATACGTGAAGAGCAGCAAATTGCTGAAAGCATCGCTCTGACAGACGACACGCTTGTTCCTTTCCTGGCTGGGGAAACTGTACGTTGGTCTTTTAAGCAATAAAAAACGTAGCCACCTGTTGTCTTTAGCTTATTTTGCCTGTATAAATAACCAGTATATTCAACAGGGGGCTATTATGCGAATTGAAGTCACCATAGCGAAAACTTCTCCACTACCCACTGGGGCCATTGACGCTCTGGCGGGTGAACTTTTTCGTCGTATTCAGTATGCGTTTCCGGACAATGAAGGTCACGTATCGGTACGATATGCTGCGGCAAATAATTTATCGGTTATTGGCGCAACAAAAGAAGATAAACAGCGCATTAGCGAAATTCTACAAGAAACGTGGGAAAGCGCCGATGACTGGTTTGTTAGCGAATAATATGCAGTGATGTTTGTTTTTGCCGGGTCGCCCCGGCTTTTTTATATTTTAAGATTGTTCGTACAAATTTTACACTCCCTCAAAATAATTGCACAATATGCTAAAAAAATATGAACGACATGCTGTTTTATTGTTCATATAAATCTTAAAAGCAAAAAAATATCTCACTACCCCTTTAAAATTTCGGTGAATACCCATATTTATTGATATACTGAAGTTGCTTCAGATAAAAACGCATTGAACCTCGAATAACGTTGTCTAGTAACACGAATTAGGGGGCCATGATGGAAAAAAACAATGAAGTCATTCAGACTCATCCGCTCGTAGGGTGGGACATCAGCACCGTTGATAGCTATGATGCGCTGATGTTGCGTTTGCACTACCAGACCCCAAATAAGTCCGAGCAGGAAGGGACTGAAGTTGGTCAGACACTCTGGTTAACTACTGATGTTGCCAGACAATTTATTTCGATATTAGAAGCAGGAATCGCCAAAATTGAATCTGGTGATTTCCATGTCAATGAGTATCGGCGTCATTAACATGACATGACCATCCACCCAAAAGGCACCTTAACGGTGCCTTTACCATTTCTGGGTTGTATATCGTTTGTTACTTATTTACTCTGCTTAAACCATGAGAGCAGAGAGAAAAAAATGAAATACGATCTCATCATTATTGGCAGCGGTTCCGTAGGCGCTGCAGCCGGGTATTATGCCACCCAGGCCGGTTTGAAAGTGCTGATGACCGACAGCCATATGCCGCCACATCAACACGGCAGCCACCACGGAGATACGCGATTAATTCGCCATGCTTATGGCGAAGGCGAAAAGTATGTCCCGCTAGTACTCCGTGCGCAAACCCTGTGGGAAGAACTCTCCCGTCACAACGAAGAAGACCCCGTTTTTGTGCGCTCCGGCGTCATCAACCTCGGCCCTGCTGACTCCGAGTTTCTCGCCAATGTCGCCCACAGCGCGGAACAATGGCAACTCAACGTCGAAAAACTGGATGCACAGACAATTATGGCCCGCTGGCCGGAAATACGCGTCCCTGACAACTATATCGGGCTATTTGAGGCCGATTCCGGTTTTTTACGCAGCGAACTGGCGATTAAAACCTGGATCAAACTGGCGAATGAAGCTGGCTGCGCACAACTGTTTAACTGTCCGGTCACCGCAATTCGTCATGACGATAACGGCGTAACTATTGAAACGGCGGACGGCGAGTACCAGGCGAAGAAAGCGATCGTCTGTGCAGGTACCTGGGTAAAAGAGCTGCTACCAGAACTGCCCATCCAGCCCGTACGTAAAGTATTCGCCTGGTATCAGGCCGATGGCCGCTATAGCGTGAAGAATAAATTCCCGGCCTTTACCGGTGAATTGCCCAATGGCGATCAATACTACGGTTTTCCGGCGGAAAACGATGCTCTGAAGATTGGGAAACATAACGGTGGTCAGGTCATTCATTCAGCGGATGAACGTGTTCCGTTTGCGGAAATCGACAGTGACGGTTCCGAAGCTTTCCCATTCTTACGTAGTGTGTTGCCAGGTATCGGCTGCTGCCTGTATGGCGCTGCTTGCACCTATGATAATTCGCCTGACGAAGATTTTATTATCGATACCCTACCAGGACACGCTAATACGCTACTGATTACCGGCCTGAGTGGGCATGGCTTTAAATTTGCTTCGGTATTAGGGGAAATAGCCGCTAATTTTGCGCAAGACAAAAAAATCGATTTTGATTTAACGCCATTCCGGCTTTCCCGCTTCCAATAATCATCATCACGGCCTCTAAGTTGAGGCCGTTTTTACAGGAGCTTTTAATGCGTCGCCTGGTGAACTATCTCATCAATAATATTCGCGAACATCTCATGCTTTATCTTTTTCTCTGGGGGGTATTGGCGATTATGGATCTGATCTATGTGTTTTATTTTTAATCACCAGGCGCTGACACAAACTGACAAAAATTTAATTTCCCTTTCATTTGGCGTGAAAATTTGAATAAGCTTATTCCAGTCGCAACAGCATTCACCAGACATCCCTCAGCCTGGAACCACTAAACTTATGAAGATTCTTTCATTATTAAATCAAAATTATTGAAATAAAAATAAATATCATTCGGATTGTTGTTTTTAAGTTGCAATTCATCTCATGACAGGCCATTTTCATTACCTCGTGAATATGTTCTGGATGCAGTTATGCAATTCATAAATTCCCCTCAACGCTATGGTGTTATTTCTGCCGCTTTGCATTGGCTAACGGCAATTATTGTCTATGGCATGTTTGCTTTAGGTTTGTGGATGGTAACGTTAAGTTATTACGACGGTTGGTATCATAAGGCGCCAGAGTTGCATAAAAGCATCGGTATTCTATTAATGATGGGGCTGGTTATTCGCGTTCTCTGGCGTTTAATTTCTCCTCCGCCTGGCCCACTGAAAAGCTATTCCCCCGGTATACGTTACGGAGCGAAAGCAGGCCATCTGGCACTTTATCTTTTGCTCTTTGCTATTGGCTTGAGCGGCTACCTTATTTCGACCGCCGATGGCAAACCCATCAGCATCTTTGGTTGGTTTGAAATCCCCGCAACGCTTGCCGACGCAGGCACGCAAGCTGACTTAGCAGGCGCTCTACATTTCTGGTTTGCCTGGAGTGTCGTCGTCCTGTCAGTTATGCACGGATTTATGGCGCTGAAACATCATTTCATCGATAAAGACGACACCCTGAAGCGCATTCTGGGAAAGTCGTCATCTGACTATGGAGTATAAAAAATGAAAAAAAGCCTGCTTGGTTTAACCTTCGCTTCCCTGTTGTTCTCTGCCGGTTCAGCTATCGCTGCCGATTACAAAATTGACAAAGAAGGCCAGCACGCCTTTGTCAATTTCCGCATTCAACATCTGGGCTACAGCTGGGTTTACGGCACTTTTAAAGATTTCGACGGTACTTTTACGTTTGATGAAAAGAATCCGGCTGCCGATAAAGTCAATGTCACCATTAACACCACCAGCGTAGATACCAACCATGCCGAGCGCGATAAACATCTGCGCAGCGCGGATTTCCTCAACACAGCAAAATATCCGCAGGCAACCTTTACGTCCACTAGCGTAAAAAAAGACGGTGACGAGCTGGATATCACAGGTGATCTGACACTGAATGGCGTAACTAAACCAGTAACGCTGGAAGCGAAGTTGATTGGTCAGGGCGACGACCCATGGGGTGGTAAACGTGCAGGCTTCGAAGCTGAAGGTAAAATTAAGCTGAAAGACTTCAATATCAAGTCAGATTTAGGTCCGGCCTCTCAGGAAGTTGATCTGATTATTTCGGTGGAAGGTGTACAGCAGAAATAATGCTGAAATGTTGCCGGATGACGCGCATCCGGCAATGATGTTTATTCCGCAGGATCAGGTATGCCCAGTGTCGTATTCAGGCGTCCCCGCGACTTATTGAAGATTTTATTGCCATTTTCTCGCCCGGCTCGACGGCGTCGCTGTTCTTCTGGCGGTAACGCGCTCTCTTCGCAGCAAATCTCACTACAACACCCCTTGAATTTCTCAGCACACGTCGGACACTGGATAAACAGCAAGTGACAGCCATCATTTTTACAGTTGGTATGGCTGTCGCATGGCGTGCCGCACTGATGGCAATGTGCAATAATTTCATCAGAGATGCGCTCGCCCATCCGTTCGTCAAAAACGAAATTTTTGCCAACAAAACGCACTGGTAAGCCTTGTTCACGCGCCTTACGGGCGTATTCAATAATGCCGCCTTCAATATGCCAGACTTTATTAAAGCCGTTATGCTTCATCCAGGCACTGGCCTTTTCGCAACGAATGCCACCAGTGCAGTACATGACGATTTTTTTATCTTTATGCGTCTGCATCATCTCAACCGCTTTCGGCAGTTGTTCACGAAAGGTATCAGCCGGAATTTCCAACGCATTTTCGAAATGGCCGACTTCATATTCATAGTGGTTGCGCATGTCGATAAACAGCGTATCGGGATCATCAAGCATGGCATTCACTTCCGCCGCTTGCAGGTATTCCCCGACATTAGTGGCATCAAATTGAGGATCGTCAATCCCGTCGGCGACAATCCGCTCGCGGACCTTCATGCGCAGCACCCAAAAGGATTTCCCATCATCATCCAACGCGATATTCAGGCGTAAACCATCTAAAGCAGGATCAAAAGCATAAAGCTGTGCACGAAATGTCTCGACGTTGCTCGCTGGTACACTAATTTGCGCGTTGATCCCCTCATGTGCCAGATAGACCCGGCCAAAAACATTCAACGAAGCAAATAGCTGATATAAAGCATCGCGGGTCACTTTAGGATCGGCAATATGGAAATATTTATAAAACGAAATGGTGGTGCGCGGTTCACTCTCGGCCAGCATTTTGGCTTTCAGTGCGTCGTTGGAAATTCGGTTGTGTAACACTGGCATGGTGTACGGTTCCTGCGAGGTGGGAAAGTAAAATCCGGCGCATGATATAGCAATAATCGCAAATTAACATCCACACATTTTACGCTACATTTGCGCATTAAAAATTATTAATAGTTTACATGCGCGGCATTTTCGCCCAGTCTTCAGCCTCAAATTTTGGTTGAGGGCGAAAAAATGCGACAATACATACAATTGCCCGTATAGGTTGAAAGACAGGATTGATATGACGAATCTACCCAAGTTTTCCACCGCACTGCTTCATCCGCGTTATTGGTTAACCTGGTTGGGTATTGGCGTACTTTGGTTAGTCGTTCAGTTACCCTACCCAATCATCTACCGCCTTGGCATTGCGACGGGGCGACTGGCGTTACGTTTAATGAAACGACGCGCCAAAATTGTGCATCGCAACCTGGAACTGTGCTTCCCGGAAATGAGCGAACAAGAGCGCCAGCAGATGGTGATTAAGAATTTTGAATCCGTTGGCATGGGACTGATGGAAACCGGCATGGCATGGTTCTGGCCAGAAAGTCGGGTTGCCCGCTGGACGGAAGTTATCGGCATGGAGCATGTCCGTGACGTGCAGGCGCAAAAGCGTGGCATCCTGTTAGTTGGCATCCATTTTCTGACGCTGGAACTCGGTGCACGACAATTTGGAATGCAGGAACCGGGGATCGGGGTTTATCGCCCGAATGACAACCCATTGATCGACTGGCTGCAAACCTGGGGCCGCCTGCGTTCGAATAAATCGATGCTCGATCGCAAAGATTTAAAAGGGATGATTAAAGCCCTGAAAAAAGGTGAAGTCGTCTGGTATGCGCCGGATCACGATTACGGTCCGCGCTCGAGCGTTTTTGTGCCGTTGTTCGCCGTTGAGCAGGCGGCAACCACTAGCGGTACCTGGATGTTGGCACGAATGTCCGGCGCATGTCTGGTGCCATTTGTCCCTCGTCGTAAGCCGGACGGCAAAGGTTATCAGTTGATCATGCTACCGCCAGAGTGTTCACCGCCTCTGGATAACGCTGAAACCACCGCCGCGTGGATGAACAAAGTGGTCGAAAAATGCATCATGATGGCGCCAGAACAATACATGTGGTTGCATCGCCGCTTCAAAACGCGCCCGGAAGGCGTTCCTTCACGTTACTAACCTTCTTTATGCCGGATGCGCAGCATCGCATCCGGCACATCAGCATCAAATTCCCTGATTTAGCGATAAAAGCTCTCTGCATTGCGTCACTTATAAGTCAGGCGCATAATTAGTGTGCTTATCTTTTATTCTCTTGTTCACCGCGCCCTGGCGCACCAACAGCGGATTGCTATGTCACCCTGTGAAAATGACACTCCCATAAACTGGAAACGGAACCTGCTCGTTGCCTGGCTTGGCTGTTTTCTTACCGGCGCCGCCTTCAGTCTGGTAATGCCATTCTTACCCCTCTACGTTGAGCAACTTGGCGTTACGGGCCACTCGGCGCTAAATATGTGGTCAGGGATTGTCTTCAGTATTACCTTTCTATTTTCCGCCATTGCTTCTCCGTTCTGGGGAGGATTAGCTGACCGAAAAGGTCGAAAAATTATGCTCCTGCGCTCTGCCCTCGGGATGGGTATCGTGATGGTGCTGATGGGGGTAGTGCAAAATATCTGGCAATTTCTGATCCTGCGAGCATTGCTGGGTCTGCTCGGTGGATTTGTCCCTAATGCCAACGCACTAATCGCCACTCAGGTCCCACGCAATAAAAGCGGCTGGGCGCTGGGTACGCTCTCTACCGGTGGCGTTAGCGGCGCGCTGCTCGGCCCCATGGCTGGCGGCTTGCTTGCCGATAACTACGGCTTACGTCCGGTATTTTTTATTACCGCCAGTGTGCTAATACTCTGCTTTTTCGTCACCCTGTTTTGTATCAAAGAGAAATTCCAGCCAGTCAGCAAAAAAGAGATGCTGCACATGCGGGATGTCGTGACATCGCTTAAAAACCCGAAGCTGGTACTTAGCCTGTTTGTCACAACATTAATCATCCAGGTCGCCACCGGTTCAATCGCGCCAATCCTGACACTCTATGTCCGCGAACTGGCGGGGAATGTCAGTAATGTTGCTTTTATCAGTGGCATGATTGCCTCGGTCCCCGGTGTGGCTGCGCTACTTAGCGCGCCACGGCTTGGCAAACTGGGGGATCGTATCGGGCCAGAGAAGATCCTGATAACGGCGCTGCTCTTTTCTGTGCTGCTGTTAATCCCTATGTCTTACGTCCAGACACCATTCCAGCTGGGGGTTTTACGCTTTTTACTCGGAGCCGCCGATGGCGCGTTACTCCCCGCAGTACAAACGCTACTGGTTTATAACTCAACAAACCAAATCGCCGGACGAATTTTCAGCTACAACCAGTCATTTCGTGATATTGGCAACGTTACGGGACCATTGATGGGCGCGGCTATCTCAGCAAACTATGGTTTCCGCGCAGTGTTTCTGGTCACCGCAGGAGTTGTGTTGTTTAACGCGGTTTATTCCTGGAACAGTTTGCGTCGCCGCCGATTGCCCCAAGTGACAGGCTGATTTTTCGCCTTTCATACTTGCAAAAGCGCATAATCAGCTATTCTTTCCCTGAATACATCATCAAATCAAAGGGAGAATCGTGATGACTATGTACGCAACGCTTGAAGAAGCCATTGATGCCGCACGGGAAGAATTTCTTGCTGACAACCCCGGAATTGATGCAGATGAAGCAAATGTGCAACAGTTCAATGTCCAGAAATACATTCTGCAAGATGGCGACATTATGTGGCAGGTTGAGTTTTTTGCTGATGAAGGCGAAGAAGGTGAATGTCTGCCAATGTTCAGCGGTGAAGCTGCACAAAGCGTCTTTGACGGCGATTATGATGAAATTGAAATCCGCCAGGAATGGCAGGATGAAAATACGCTGCATGAATGGGACGAAGGCGAATTTCAGCTTGAGCCGCCCCTGGATACTGAAGAAGGACGCGCTGCCGCCGATGAATGGGATGAGCGTTAATTACTCATATGGCCCATGTTGAATATCAATGGGCAGCAGTAAGGTATCAAAGACGAGGGAGAACGGCAGATCGAGGATCGTAACATAGCGCCATGCGGAGTCACGAACATCCCATTGCACCCCGGGATAATATTGGTTGCCATGCCCCTGCCCCGGTAAAGTGCGGCTAATGATGCTGCCACAGCCACTCAGTAAGGTAACCATGATGCCTACCACAATGAAACGCATTTGATACCTCTTTCCTAAAAAAATACCGGCATTACGCCGGTATCTTTATTGGCTCGTTGTTTTGCCGGATGCGGCGTGAACGCCTTATCCGACCTACAAAATCTTGCAAACTCAATATATTGCAGGAACGATGTAGGCCTGATAAGCGTAGCGCATCAGGCAACTACGTTTTTATTGCGAAGCCGCATCCGGGTTACGCAATGCCTGTGGATTCAGCTTTATCCCTTCATAGTAACTCACCCATGAAGAATATTTCTCCGGAGAGTTCCATACGCGGAAATGCAAACGTGCCATCGTTACCGGATCGCTCAAAAGCACCAGACGACGATCGCGGTTCAGCTTCTCTGGCGTCTCGTTCAGCGCCTGTTCAACGTGGCGGTCACGGGCGATTTCCAGCACCTTACTGGCGCGGTGACGAGCGGTCGCCATTGCCGTTGCCAGGGCGTTAAACGACGGGTTAAATACCGCGTGCATAAAGCCATCGTCGAGAGAACGTTGACGGTTCATCTCAAGGAAACGATCGGTATCTACCAGCACCTGCGGCGGTGAATACTCTTCCGGGATCAGGAACAGTTTCCAGCGTTTAGCACGCAGCCCCACGGTCGCACGACTGGAGATCACCGAAACAAACGGTGACAGGATCAGCGAGAAGACAATCGGCGCCAGCCAGAACAGGAATCTCAGATCCAGCCATGCCATACCAACCGCCCACACCAGGCCCAGTAACAGTTGCGAACCGTGACGTTTAAACGCTTCTCCCCAGGAAGTGGAGTCATCATCACGTTGCGGTGAATTCCACACCACCTCCCAGCCGAGGAAGGCACTGACCACGAATACCGTATGAAACAGCATGCGCACCGGCGCCAGCAGTACGGAGAACAGCACTTCCAGCAGCAGCGACAAAGTGACGCGCCAGAAGCCACCATACTCTTTAGTCCCTTTGCACCAGATGAGCAAAATACTCAACAATTTTGGCAGGAACAGCAGCACCATTGTTGAGGCAAACAGTGCAATCGCCAGTTCAGGACGCCATTGCGGCCACACTGGGAACAACTGCCGTGGTTGCAGGAAGTATTGCGGTTCGGTCAACGCATGCACTACCTGCAATGCGGTCGAGAGCGCGAGGAACATAAACCACAGCGGCGCAGAGAGATAAGACATTACCCCCGTCAGGAACACCGCACGGTGTACCGGGTGCATCCCTTTGACCAGGAACAGGCGGAAGTTCATCAGGTTGCCGTGACACCAGCGACGGTCACGCTTTAGCTCGTCCAGCAAGTTTGGTGGCAACTCTTCATAAGAGCCCGGGAGATCGTACGCAATCCATACTCCCCAACCTGCACGGCGCATCAGTGCCGCTTCTACAAAGTCGTGCGACAGGATTGAACCGGCAAAAGAGCCTTCACCCGGCAACGGCGCCAGCGCGCAGTGCTCGATAAAGGGTTTCACGCGGATAATCGCGTTATGCCCCCAATAGTGCGACTCGCCAAGTTGCCAGAAGTGCAGACCGGCAGTGAACAATGGCCCATAAACACGGGTCGCAAACTGCTGGCAGCGCGCGTACAGCGTATCCATACCAGATGCTTTCGGCGAAGACTGGATAATCCCGGCGTTCGGGTTGGCTTCCATCAGGCGCACCAGGCCGCACAAGCAATCACCGGTCATCACTGAATCGGCATCCAGCACTACCATGTAGCTGTACTGACTGCCCCAGCGACGGCAGAAGTCATCGATATTACCGCTTTTACGCTTTACACGACGGCGGCGGCGGCGATAGAAAATCTGCCCTTCGCCGCCGACTTCAGCGATAAGCTCCATCCAGGCTTTTTGCTCTGCGACGCAGATATCCGGGTTGTAACTATCACTCAGAATGTAGACATCAAAGTGTTTAGCATTGCCGGTGGCTTTTACCGATTCCCACGTTGCGCGCAAGCCGGCAAAGACGCGATTCACGTCTTCATTACAGATGGGCATGATCAATGCCGTACGATGCTCCGGGTTTAGCGGTTCATCGCCAACGGTCGACGCAGAAATACTGTATTTATCGCGACCAATGAGCAGTTGCAGGAACCCCATCAACGCGGTCCAGAAACCGGCAGACACCCAGCAGAAAAGAACAGCAAAGAGGATCAGAATGCCGGTTTGCAGCATATAGGGCAGGAGCTGCATAAAGGAAACCCACAGATCCTGATCGACCATATCAACCGGATTAATAAACGCCCACCCCTGGTACGGCAGAATCGTCTTCATGTACCAGGTAGCGACAACGGTTTGCGCCAGTGTCAGGATAAGCAGGATATAACGACGGATTGTCCCAACGGTACGCCATTTTTGCTCGCTTTCCTGTTCTTCTTTGGTCAACCGAGCCAGATAGCGCGGTGTCACATCGCGGCCGCGCAGACGATCCCAGAATCGCCCTACCGGGTTAGTTCGCCACGGATCGGGAAACATAGAGGAGCGTTTTGCTTTCGGCATTGCCTGAAGCTGATCGCGTCCTTCGTCGTCCTTAATTAACTGCCCATCAGCCAGCGAATCCGGCCAGGCTTGTTCAAGACGTGCCTTCACCGACCCTTGCGGGGAGTCATCCTCCCGCGCATAGATGCGGTGTTCGGCATCCAGCGCCTGATGAACGGCGCGGATATCGGTCTTCGGCAATGCCGCTTTCTCACTGGCGGAGATGGGCATTGCGTCAATGTACTCAGTTGTTTTATTCATTGGCAGGTAACTGGTAGCTCCAGGTTTCACTCAACGTCTGATCGGCATTCACCAGCGCAGCACGCATTTCTGTGGTTTTCTTGGCATCTTTCACTTTCACGCGCATTACCAGACGCCAGCCTTTGGTGACCGGGTTATAACGCACTGTACTCTCTACAATCTCACCATTATCGCCAATACTGGTTTGTGCGGTGACTGGCGTATCCGCTGGCAGTTTTTTCATTTCTGCACCAGTAAAATCGACCACAAAGGCGATAGTACCGTCAGGTTGACGAATCAGGTTTGATTGTTTCACATCCCCCGTTGAACGACGCGTCTGCTGTACCCAGGCGTTATCTGGCGCATGCAATTTGTCTTCGTCCCGGCTGAAGGTGATGGTGTATTTAAAGTTCATCTCTTTACCCGGTTCCGGCAGCTGGTCCGGCGTCCAGTAAGCGACGATGTTATCGTTAGTTTCATCGTTAGTCGGGATTTCTACCAACTCAACGCTACCTTTGCCCCACTCCCCTTTCGGTGTTACCCAGGCGCTTGGACGCAGATCGTAACGGTCGTCGAGATCTTCAAAACGAGAGAAGTTGCGGCCACGCTGTAACAGACCAAACCCTTGCGGATTCTCCATAGAGAAGCTGCTAACTGCCAGATGTTTCGGGTTATTCAGCGGACGCCAGATCCACTCGCCGTTACCGGCATGGATAGACAAGCCGTTTGAGTCGTGCAATTCCGGACGATAGTTATTCGCCGGAGACGGCTGGTTCGGTCCGAACAGGAACATACTGGTTAGCGGCGCAACACCCAGTTTGCCGACTTTGTCGCGCAGATAAATTTTAGACTGCACATCAACAACCGTGTCACGTCCTGGCATAACCACAAATTTGTAAGCGCCTGTCGCTCGCGGTGAGTCAAGCAATGCATAAATGGTTAAACGTTTATCAGTCGGTTTTGGACGCTCGATCCAAAACTCTTTAAAGCGCGGAAACTCTTCACCGGATGGCAACGCGGTATCAATTGCCAGGCCGCGGGCAGAAAGGCCATATACCTGACCTGCACCAATCACGCGGAAATAGCTGGCCCCGAGCATGCTGACGATTTCATCGTTTTTATCTTTGCTGTTGATCGGGTAAAGCACTTTAAAACCGGCAAAACCAAGGTCTTTTACCGTGTCTTTGTCATGCTGAACATCGCCGAATGTAAAATAATCCGGACTGTATTTGATTCTTTTTACTGCCGTTGCAGTAACTTCATTGATTTTGACCGGCGTGTCGAAGTACATACCCTGATGGTAGAACTCGAGCTTGAATGGGGTCTTCAGATTGTTCCAGTAGGCTTTGTCATGATTAAACTGGATCTGCTGATAATCCGCGTATTTCATGTCGCGGAAAACGGAGGGCAAGTTGCTTTTAGGCGCCTCATAGCCTTTTCCGGCTAAGGATTGAGCTTGCTTTGCAACATCGTCAATGCTGAACGCCCAGCTTGAAGAGGTATACAGGGTTAACATTACTGCAGCACTCAACCAACGCATTTTCATCATTTGTAGTTTATGTTTCATAATAAGTAAGCACTTCCCCCTTTGTGTGCTTATATCGATCCGATCTATTTTAATGGATAACCAGCCATTACGACAACAGAATCCCGGCGTTATTCAGCATGCTGGCTCATGGATTAAGCACTTGATTGCGGCCGTTTTCACTTTCCGTGCTTCTCCTAAAGACAGAAGCAGCGAGTTCGTGTAGGGTTTGCCAGCAAATTTATTTATCAACAGTCTTACAGACGCTTCCATTTTGGTTAGTGGTAGTGACTATGCCGCGCAAAAACACCCGTGAAGCCTGTGCCAGATGCGGTCAGGTCGATGTTGTTATGGCAAAAGCCTAAAGGCATTACCCGGCAGGGATAAGACGAAAAATCCGAGATTAGTTAATCATATATGAATCCAGTACCCGCGCAGCGTGAATATTTCCTCGACTCCATCCGCGCCTGGTTGATGTTGTTAGGGATCCCTTTTCATATTTCTTTAATCTATTCAAGCCACACCTGGCATGTGAATAGCGCAGAGCCGTCCTGGTGGCTGACACTTTTTAACGATTTCATCCACTCGTTCCGCATGCAGGTATTTTTCGTTATTTCTGGTTATTTTTCCTACATGCTTTTTTTGCGCTACCCATTGAAAAAATGGTGGAAAGTTCGTGTCGAACGCGTAGGGATCCCGATGTTAACGGCCATTCCTCTGCTGACCTTGCCGCAATTCATTATGCTGCAGTATGTCAAAGGCAAAGCAGAAAGCTGGCCTGGCCTGTCATTGTATGACAAATATAATACACTGGCCTGGGAATTAATTTCGCACCTGTGGTTTTTACTGGTATTGGTGGTCATGACGACACTTTGCATATGGATATTTAAGCGCATCAAAGATAATTTAGATAATTCCGATAACAAAAATAAAAAATTCTCAATGGCTAAACTATCGGTGATCTTCTTATGCCTCGGCATCGGCTATGCGGCAATAAGAAGAACGCTCTTTATCGTTTATCCGCCTATTTTAAGCGATGGCATGTTCAATTTTATTTTCATGCAGACGCTGTTTTATATGCCGTTTTTTATCCTTGGTGCATTAGCTTTTATTTTCCCTAATCTTAAAGCCTTGTTTACCACACCTTCTCGTGGTTGCACACTCGCTGCAGCAATGGCATTTGTCGCATATTTGCTCAATCAACGTTACGGTAGCGGTGATGCCTGGATGTATGAAACCGAGTCGGTGATCACGATGGTACTCGGCTTGTGGATGGTGAATGTGGTTTTCTCCTTTGGTCACCGCTTGCTCAATTTTCAGTCGGCACGGGTGACCTACTTTGTAAACGCATCGCTGTTTATCTACCTGGTTCACCACCCGTTAACGCTGTTTTTCGGCGCATACATCACCCCGCATATCACCTCAAATTGGCTTGGTTTTCTCTGCGGTCTGATATTTGTGATAGGGATTGCGATAATTCTGTATGAAATTCATTTACGCATTCCGTTGTTGAAGTTTTTGTTCTCCGGAAAACCGGCCATTAAGCGCGAGAATGATAAAGCGCCAGCCCGCTGAGCCACACTTACAATAACCATTCAACGGGTAATATTGACGCCAGTCTGACCAAAACCCGCTTCCAGAAACTGGTTGCGGGTTCTTTTTTGAGAATAATTTCTTCCTTCCCGTGGCGATCGACCCAGTTAATCCGCCCCCATCGATCCAGACGCAGCTGCCAGGCCGCATCATACTGACTCTGAATAAAGCGTTTATCGATCAGTTGCGCCAGCGTTTTGCTCTCTATTACCAGGCCCATTTCAGTGTTGAGTAATGTTGAACGCGGGTCGAAATTGAATGAACCAATAAATACGGTTTTGCCATCGACACTGAAGGTCTTGGCATGCAGACTGGCACCGGAATTCCCGGTTATTCCGCGGTCGTGCAGTGTACCGGGTTGTTCCTGCGTCGGCTTTAGTTCATAGAGTTCCACGCCATAACGGAGCAATTTTTTGCGCCAGCGTGCGTAGCCAGCATGCACCACAGCGACATCATTGGCGGCAAGTGAGTTGGTTAAGATTGCTATCTTTACCCCTTTTCTTACCATCCGTAACAGTTGCGCTACACCTGCACGCGTCGGCACAAAATAGGAAGAGATAATATCAATCCGCTCGCCGGGTGACCCCATGATATCGAACAGACGCTGCGGCAGAAGGGAATGGCGTTTTGCTTTGCCCTCCCCTTTCGCAGGATCATCACTTAATAAACGCGTTTTTGCCCAAATAAGCGGTAACGCCCCCTCAACGAGTTGATTCATAAAAGGGCTTGATTCCAGTTTACGTAAATAGCGATGCGTGATGCTGTCATTATGCCAGGATGCGGGTAGTTCAATACGATCAGCCATTTCACCTTCTGGCACATCCAGAACATGCTGCAAGGGTGAAACTGATTTGCAATACCAGTAGCGGGCAAAATCATCAGCGACGTCCTCAACAACCGGCCCCATTGCCATCACATCTAAATCTGAAAAAAGCGGTTCTTCTCCTGCACCAAAATATGCATCGCCAATGTTTCTCCCCCCCACCAGCGTCACCACGCCATCGACGGTAAAACTCTTATTGTGCATACGTCGATTGAGACGGGAAAAATCGGTGATATAGCCAAGCGGACGCAATAAGCGAAATGAGAAAGGATTGAAAAGTCGAACTTCAATCCGCGGGTGGCTATCGAGCAAGCGTAAAATGTCATCAAGTCCGGGGGTATTGTTGTCATCAAGCAACAAACGAACGCGAACGCCACGCTTCGCGGCGGCTAACAGAGCGGAAAACAGTAACCGCCCCGACATATCGTCCTGCCAGATGTAATACTGAACATCCAGCGTATGTTCCGCCATTTCTGCCAGGCGATAACGTGCGGCAAACGCATCCAGACCTTTATCAAGGGGGAAAATGCCGCACAGTCCTGGATGTTGCGAACACAAGTGCAACACCGCGCTCGCCAGCCGAGGCAAATCATTCATCTCCTTGTTGGGTAAGGAGTCTTTCGTAGAGATGGGCGTTTTCTTCATCATAACAGACAAAGTATACCTGCTCGGGTAAAGCGTGACGGATAATAAATTCCGAAACGGTTTTTACTGCTATTTCAGCCGCTGCTGCGCGTGGGTATCCATAAACACCAGTACTAATGGCAGGGAAAGCTACCGATGTATAACTGTTCGCCGCCACCAGTCGCAGACTATTGAGATAGGCATCCTGCAATAGCAGATCTTCATTTTGTTCTCCGCCGCGCCACACGGGTCCAACAGTATGTACAACAGCTTTGGCGGGGAGATCGCCTGCGAGGGTAATTACTGCGTGTCCCGTAGGGCAATCGCCCTGTTGTTGTCTGACTTTTAAACAGGCATCCAGCAGCGCCGGACCGGCAGCGCGATGTATAGCGCCATCGACGCCGCCTCCCCCCATCAACGATGGATTTGCCGCATTAACAATCACATCAACGGCCAGTTTGGTAATATCGCCCTGTACAACATGAATACGCGATTTCATAACGCCTCCTTACACCATCTTGTTTCTTAAGTGTACAGCAGGGTTTTTAGAGAAATCGCATTTTTCTTGTCGGCGACGTGAGTGGTTCAGAAACTTAGTTATATTCGATATTCATCACAGCCAGCTTTTTCTGCTCATCAAGATACTGCACTTTTACTGAGGCAATTTGCGCATTTTTAACTTTGCCGCTCATTAGCTCTTTGCTGGAATACGTTTTGCTCTGTACAGGACCATTTTGCATACAGGTCATTTCAACTGGCGCTTGTAGGGAGCTCACGTCACACGCCGGTTCCACAATTTGACCATAAAAATGAATCACGCCACCTTGCGCATTGCTTTCCGCTGTTGCAAAAAAAGGAAAAACCAGGCTGCCAAGCATAAGGGAGTTTAATAACGGTCTGAACATCTCTTCTATTTCCTCAATGATTAATCATCCTTGAGGGTGTGTTATCCATGCTTTCAGGTGGTCGATTCGTATCAGACCATTCTCTTCCGGCTCATTTTATGCTCAACTATCAATACATTAAGACTTTCCTGAAGAGGGCGGCCATTGTTGTGATAAATGAAGTGACTGTCCATCAGAAACAGTAACAACTATTTTCACCCGATCGTCCGGGGAAATATTTAAACTCAACTTCGTCAAGGCAATGGGTTGATTAGCGGGTAATGAAAGGGTTTTTTCTTGCTTCGTCTGACTTTGTCCCGAACTGCCTTCACGCAGAGATAATATTTGCACCCGGCACAAGCATGATTGCGTCAGAGTAACCTCAGGAATAATGGTGTACATGTCACCTTGCTGGGTTGTATTAAAGGTTATCTGGCTGGAAAGCGCCGCGAGAAGTAATAACGCGTTCATACTATTCTCCCGAAAAAAAACAGGGCTTGCGCCCTGTTTCTGTAATACAAATTCTATATTAGTACTGATGAGCGGTCGCGTTGTTACCAAAGCCAACCTGAGTTACGTTGACGCTGGAGTTAGATGCAGTCTGGTCAACTGCTGCACCGTTGCCGCCACCGAACTGTTTAACAGTCATTTCAGAGTTTTTACCGTTCCACTGATCCAGTGTCGCGCTGTTACCAAAGCCACGTTGGGTCAGTTCAATTGAGCTGTCATCAGAACCTTGTCCCACGTCTGCGCCGTTACCGCCGCCGTGCTGGGTAATAGTCAGATCAGAGTTGCGGGCATCAGCCTGCAATGCAACAGCAGAGTTACCGCCACCGTATTGGTAAATATTCAGTTCAGAATTCGGGCCGCTGTTATTACCGCCACCACCGTGGTTGCCGCCGCCACCGCCGTACTGAGGAATAGAACCTGCCAGAGCGCTACCGGAGAATACGATTGCTGCAATTGCTGCTACTTTTAAAAGTTTCATGTAAAACCCCCATCGGATTGATTTAAAAGTCGAATGGAAATTAACGCTGTGTTACGCGAATAGCCATTTGCGACTGTCTCTGCACTACAATTGCCGTTTTTTGAGTACCATACTGCGTAATATTTGCTTTATTACCAGAACCTTTCTGGATAATCATTGCTGTATTACCATATGCGCCCTGCGAAATACTGGCATCGTTGGCATTGCCCGCCTGATCAATATACGCAAGGTTATAATCTCCTGTCTGGTCAATCTTTGCCCGGTTGTTATTACCATCTTGCGAAACAACCGACAAAAGTTTAGAGCCTCCCTGCCGTAACTGTGCACTATTATTAGCACCAGCTTGACCAATTATGGCTGCCTGATTAAATGAAGACTTACTCAATTCATTTACCGCAAAGTTATACTCTGAATTAGCTAAATCATAACCTGCCGCGGCTGCAATCCCAGGCGCACCCAGTACTGTTAACATCATAAATAACAATCTGTTTTTCATGTTGTCACCCTGGACCTGGTCGTACATTTAAGAAATTTAAATCATTTCAACTTGGTTGTTAACGCAAACCGTTTTTTGTTAACGCTGCGTTACGATGGAAAGTATGTCTGCGGAAATATTTTTAATAACTCACCCGCGCGTTGTATTTTTCTTTTTTTACCCATGCCAAAGTATTAAAACTCGCGTAAATACGCTGTTATTTACGCAAAAATTATTTTGTTTACTTTTAAACCGTCGTTTTTTGACCGCGAAAATTCGACAAACTATCTCTCCTCATGATTCACGAAGATTCTGTCGATATGTTTGCCTGACAAGCCGTCACAAACATCGTTTTTTTGCAGCCAAAAATTGTCCATGAAGAGAATCTGAAAATGCAGACAATTTTAGCGCAACAAAAGGACCAGAGATAAATAACATTTATTAAAATAATCATGTGGTTACGTGTATTTGTATGACTTTTCAAAATTGTGCAATAAAAGCCATATGTACAACTTTTCTATCATTACCAAACTTAACAATCCATTAATGTTAACAAATTTAATTACCAGATTACATTTTGTTACATGTTTAACACTTGATTTAAGATTTGTAATGGCTAGATTGAAATCAGATGTAATCCATTAGTTTTATTTTTTACCCATTTAGGGTTGATTTATTACTACACACAGCAGTGCAACATCTGTCAGTACTTCTGGTGCCTTTATTGAATAAAGGCAGCTGTCAGGTGTGCGATTAATAAAAAGAGCGGGGTTTCATCATGTTTAATGAAGTCCATAGTATTCATGGTCATACATTACTGTTAATCACTAAACCTTCCTTGCAAGCGACTGCGTTATTGCAGCATTTAAAACAATCGCTGGCAATCACAGGAAAACTACATAACATTCAACGTTCTCTGGACGATATATCTTCTGGCTGCATTATTTTGTTGGATATGATGGAAGCAGATAAAAAACTCATCCATTACTGGCAAGATACATTAAGCAGAAAACACAACAACATCAAAACACTGTTGTTAAATACTCCAGACGATTACCCGTACCGCGACATTGAAAACTGGCCTCATATCAACGGTGTTTTTTACGCCCTGGAGGATCAAGAACGCGTCATCAATGGGTTGCAAGGCGTCTTACGCGGGGAATGCTACTTTACGCAAAAACTTGCCAGCTATCTGATTACACATTCAGGTAACTATCGTTATAACAGCACGGAATCTGCCCTCCTTACTCATAGGGAAAAAGAGATCCTTAATAAACTGCGTATCGGCGCCTCCAATAACGAGATTGCTCGTTCGCTGTTCATCAGCGAAAATACGGTTAAAACGCATCTTTATAATCTTTTCAAGAAGATAGCAGTCAAAAACCGGACTCAAGCAGTCTCATGGGCAAACGATAACCTCAGGCGATAAAGCCATGAAACGTTATTTATGCTGGATTGTAGCAGCGAATATTTTCTTCGCTGCGGGGAATGTTCACGCCGTAGAGGTAGAAGTACCGGGATTGTTAACTGACCATACTGTTTCATCCATTGGACATGATTTTTATCGTGCCTTTAGTGATAAATGGGAAAGTAGCTATACCGGGAACTTGACGATTAATGAAAGGCCCAGTGCACGATGGGGAAGCTGGATCACCATAACGGTAAATCAGGACGTTATTTTCCAGACTTTTTTATTCCCATTGAAAAGAGACTTCGAGAAAACTGTTGTCTTTGCACTGGCACAAACTGAAGAAGCACTGAACCGTCGACAGATTAGTCAGGCTTTACTGAGTACGGGCGATTTAGCGCCTGATGAATTTTAAATTAAATTGTCCGGAGGCTGCAATGCGTGTCAAACATGCAGTAATTCTACTCATGCTAATTTCGCCAATAAGTTGGGCCGGAAATATGACCTTCCAGTTCCGCAATCCTAATTTTGGTGGCAACCCCAATAATGGTGCTTTTTTACTAAACAGCGCCCAGGCACAGAACTCGTATAAAGACCCTAGCTATAATGATGACTTTGGTATTGAAACACCCTCGGCGTTAGATAACTTCACCCAGGCCATTCAGTCACAAATATTAGGTGGGCTGCTGACAAATATTAATACAGGTCAGCCAGGACGAATGGTGACTAACGAATATATCGTCGATATTGCCAACCGGGATGGTCAGCTGCAACTGAACGTAACCGATCGTAAAACGGGTCAAACGTCCACGATTCAGGTTTCGGGATTACAAAATAACTCAACCGATTTTTAAGCCCCAGCTTTGTAAGGAAAATAATATGCAGCGCTTATTTGTTTTGGTTGCAGTCATGTTGCTGAGTGGATGCTTAACCGCACCACCAAAAGAAGCCGCCAAGCCGACATTAATGCCTCGAGCTCAAAGCTACAAAGATTTAACCCATTTGCCTTCGCCAACGGGCAAAATCTTTGTCTCGGTATACAACATCCAGGATGAAACTGGACAATTTAAACCCTATCCGGCAAGTAACTTCTCCACCGCAGTTCCGCAAAGCGCGACCGCTATGTTGGTCACCGCATTGAAAGATTCGCGTTGGTTTGTACCGCTGGAGCGTCAGGGCCTACAAAACTTACTGAACGAACGTAAGATTATTCGTGCGGCACAGGAAAATGGCACCGTTGCGCTCAATAACCGGATCCCGCTACAGTCGCTGACGGCAGCCAATATCATGGTTGAAGGGTCGATTATTGGTTATGAAAGTAACGTGAAATCGGGCGGTGCCGGGGCGAGATACTTCGGTATTGGCGCCGATACGCAGTACCAACTTGACCAAATCGCGGTGAACTTGCGTGTCGTTAATGTCAGCACCGGTGAAATCCTGTCATCAGTGAACACCAGTAAGACCATTCTTTCCTATGAAGTCCAGGCCGGCGTCTTCCGCTTTATCGACTACCAGCGGTTACTGGAAGGGGAAGTAGGATATACCTCAAACGAACCCGTTATGCTATGCCTGATGTCGGCGATTGAAACCGGTGTTATCTTCCTGATTAATGATGGTATCGACCGCGGTCTGTGGGATTTGCAGAATAAAGCAGATCTGCAGAATGACATTCTGGTGAAATACCGCCATCTGTCAGTACCGCCGGAATCCTGATCCATAAAAATGCCGGAGTATTAATCCGGCTTTTACGTATTCAATATAAAGCGTGATTCTCTCACGCTTTATTTTTTACTTGTTGCTCATGGTTAGCGGTCTTAGCACTGCGCGCCGCCAACCAAAGCCCACTGTTTTTCATCGCGTAACCAAACACCAGCCCAAGCGCCAGAGATGGCAATACCAGTTTCCAGTTTCCCTGCGCGGCAAACGTCGCACACGCGCCGATAAATGTACCCGGAACAAATGAAAGCAATAGCTGTTTGGCCTGAATACACATCAGGAAAGCGACAATGCCAGTCATGACATAGCCAACTATTTCCAGATGGGGTGCCAGCGCACTACCGTAAATAATGACCATTGCCCACACCACACCGCTAAGCAGCGTTGCAGCGGAGATCGCCAACCCTTTCAGGCCGCCTTGCGGACAGGCAAAGTAGGCCGTGCAGCCAAGGAAACCCGCCCAGCTGAGTAAACCAAGGGAAACAGCCACCCATCCCCAGATACCGGAGAGAATGCCTGTTGTGATTGCAATAGAGAGAAGTATGTTCATGCCGCGAATGATAGCAGAAAACGCGGCCATGAATGAGATCGAGCACACATTTTATGCAACGTAGAGTTTGATGTTGCATTTATTAGTGACCACTATCACACTTATTCTTCTTTTTCTTCCTCAAGTTCATCCCACATTGCGCCGATAGCATCGCGGGTCAGTGGTGCCATAGTGCGCCAGAACGGCGTGGTTGCATGGGCCTCAATTTTACCGAGAAATGCGCCACACCACGGCAACAGATACTCGCTGAACAACGTTTCCAGTGCTTCGCTTTCATCTTCCGTTGACTGATCTTCCAGCCAGGAAGCCGCGAGCAGTAACGTGCCGATGTGATCGGCTGGCGTATCTGCTAACGGCATCCCGCGTTCTGAAAGAAAAGCACGCACTTCCGCTTCCGTCGCGCCCTCAACCCAGGCACTGCGGTAAGGCGGTACTGCACATTCATCGCCGATAAACAGCGCATTGTAATTGGCAGATACTTGCGCCATATCACAACTTTTCTGCAAGCGTGCCAGCAACTCATCCTGCTCCAGAGGCCAGCTCGCTGCCAATTTTCCCTCACGAATCAGGGTAAACAGCGGAACCAGTAAAGGGTCCTGCGGTTGGCGGTAATAAAGTGACCCCAGTACACGACACAGGATAGAAAACTCGTTCATTTATTTATTTCCATAAAAGCAATTAAAGTTCAGCAAATTCCGCAATCGGCGCCATACCGCGGGATTCCAGGAAGTTGAGTAAACGGCGCGGTGAAACATTCAAAATGCGTTCTTCTGGAAAATCAACCGCGTCAAGAATTTTACGACACTCTTCAAAATCCCCCATAGTAAACGCGGTATGAGAATCCGAGCCTAATGCCACCCAACCGCCAGCATCGCGCACCGCAGCGGCAACTGCACGGCAGTTATCTTCACTGCCTTTGCGCGAGTGTAAGAAGGACGAATTATTGATTTCCAGCGCGACCTGGTGTTTCGCGGCTGCTTCCGCAACTGCTTTGAAATCAATGGAATATTTCGGATTGCCCGGATGGCTTATTATGTGCACATTGCCGCTGGCGATAGTCGCGATCATCGCTTGCGTATTGGTCGCTTCATCATGTGGTGCAAAAACCGGTTCATGAAAACCAGCAATGATTAAATCCAGCGACTCAAACATTTTGCCGCTACAGTCAATTTCACCGTCAACATTTTTAATGTTGGCTTCAATGCCGCGCAGGATCCCTACCCCATCAACCACTCGTGGCCAAATACGCATATTAATGAAATGCCAGTGATGCGGCGCATCTTCCATATCCGGGCCGTGATCGGTAATTGCAAAAAGCTTGATTCCCTTCTGTTTAGCCTGGGCAATGTAGTCACTTAATGTGCTGTATGCATGCGTGCTGGCAACGGTATGCATATGTAGGTCGACGGGATACATAACTCTCTCCTGTATTCAATTCTTGCCAAGGATAGCAGGAATCCTGGCGCTTTATTAGTAGCCTCGAACTCGGTCGACTTGCCCGCTGACAGCCTCACCTCTTTCTAGCTGGGAAATGGTGCGCGAAATATACTCCACTGCTTCGACGGGGCGAGTAATAGCTGCCACATGTGGCGTTATCGTGACGCGTGGATGTTGCCAGAGCGGGCTTTCCGGCGGTAAAGGTTCACGATTAAAAACATCCAGCATTGCTCCTTTAATCTTGCCACTTTCCAGCGCCGCGAGCAGGTCATCTTCCACCACATGGACGCCACGCGCCAGATTGAGAAGATACGCGCCATCCGGTAATTGATTGAATAATTGTTGATTAATAATGCCGACGGTTTCGGGCGTATTCGGTAACAGATTAATCAGTACCCGGCATTGACTCAGAAATGCCTTCAGCTCTTCGCCTCCAGCAAAGCTTTGTACATCTGGCCAGGATTTACGACTGCGACTCCAGCAACGCAGCGGAAAGCGCCATGTTTGTAGACTCTGTGCGACTTTACTGCCCAACACGCCAGCGCCCAGGATGCCAATTGTAAAATCTTCCCGATGATATTCAGGCAGCGGTTGCCAGTGTGAAGCATTTTGCTGGATTCGATAATCGTCAAAACGTCGGAACCAATGTAGCACCTGGCTGACAGCATATTCCTGCATTTGCTCACCCATACCGGTATCTTCCAGGCGGAAAAGCGGAATGGAGGGTTTAAGCATTTCAGGGTGTGCCTGTAGTTTACTCAATATAGAATCCACACCGGCGCCTAGTGCAAACACAGCTTTAAGATCGCGTCCTGCCAGCATTTCAACTGGAGGATGCCAGACTAACGCATAATCCGCGCCCTGGTTATCTCCGTTTTTCCAGGCTCTGACCCTGGCATGAGGTATCGCTTTACTCAGCGCCTCAATCCACCATTTTGAGTCAAAGGTTGGGTGATAAAAGATGATATCCATATTGGCTCCCGAAAAGAGTTGAGCGGAATTTATTCGCGCTTATTGTTATGATCTGCAAGGAACATCAGAATAGCAAATCTGCTGTCGGTGGCAAAAAAAGCGAAACTTGCTTATTTAAGCCGCAAATTGATTGAAGTTTGAATAAACGCACTTTTTTTTAAAAAAGTTTGTTGACCCGAGGCGACTATTTCCCTAAATTAGCGCCCGTTACAGCAAGACAGGAACAACAATTTGGTGAGGTGTCCGAGTGGCTGAAGGAGCACGCCTGGAAAGTGTGTATACGGCAACGTATCCGGGGTTCGAATCCCCGCCTCACCGCCATATTTAAAGAAGAGCTCGTACGAAAGTACGGGCTTTTTTTTCGCATGTGACCCGTCCTGAATAGCGT
>NZ_RHJM01000061.1:0-4961 GCF_004212315.1 Escherichia sp. E10V5 | reverse complement strand
GTTTTCAGGGAGGAGATCAGTGAATATTTACCTTGCAAAATTAATTCCTCAAGCATCTCACCTCTGCTCAAGTAAAGAAATAGTTCATATTTTATAGTTTAATGACCTCGCCAAGCTTACCCCCCTCATCGGCATAAAAAGCACTCAAATACAGATCACCTTTATTTTCTTTTGTAAATTCAAATTCCTCTATTAGAGAGTAATGTTCATATGTAGAGCGATAGGTTAAAACCACAACATTATGATTAATTACATTACTTGCCAGTAAGTCTATTTTATTTAACATTCCAAACACCTGTTTTTTTTCTTTCATTATCGTTATAAAAACATCTTCCGATGTTGCTTTTTTAAATTCACTGCTTGTGTCAGAGTAGATTTTGTCCACTTCATTCTGATTGTATAGCTTTTGAATGATAACAACTTTATCCTGCGCAATCTTTCTAATATCGGCATCAGCCTTTATTACATTATGACTAATATCTTTACCAAAAAACATAAAAGCCACTACTGCTACAATAACAATACCTACTTTTATTTTCATAAGTTAATATCCTACCAATTGTGATAAACACCATAAACTTTGCGAACAGGTAAGTTCGCCAACAAAACCACCAAATCCGGGACCAATACTCACTGTGCCTGAATTTTTCCGTCTGCATCCCTAACCCCTGCAATGGAATATTTTTTCAATTAACCACCTGTAGATATATAACCTTTATTAAGATACTCCCCCGGAGAGATTTTTGCTTGCGATGCTGTACCTGACAAAGAAATACCGATTGCAGAACCAACACCATTATGTTCACACAAAGTATAATACACACAAACATCCAGATTAGCTGGAACTCTATCATTCCCGCCAACTGTTGCTCCCACAGCAAAACTAGCCCCTGTAAATTCGTCACCATTAAAACTTATATCAATAGATCCTGAACCAGTAAAAGGGGTAGTATAAATTTTAGAAGTCACATCCGAAGGAGCGTTAATAGAGTTATTCATAAATTCGCCCCAATTGCTATATAATCCCAGAGCATCTGTGTATGCAACAGGATTTAACGGATAACGATAAAAATTCCACCCGCCTTCCAGCCCAATCGGATCCTGAGTGATATACCGTCCCTGCAGCGGGTTATAATAGCGGTGCCGGTTATAGTACAGTCCTATCTCCTCATCGTACAGTTAGCTCGGCAGGTGAGGCACCTGTTGCTGATGGTGCTGGTTCTCCGTTTCGATGCTGATGAGTAGCTTGAAGTTCCCCGTCTGGTGGTTTGGATACGGGTATTGCCCGTCAGTGTGGTGGTTGGCCTGTATCCATTCCAGCCGTACCATATTTTTATTAGCTATACTAAATTGAAAAAAAACCGAGACGAAGAAGTTCTACCTCTCATTCCGTAGCAAAAATTGCCGATTAACTGTTTGTTGCCGCCCAACAACATCTAAAGAATAAGACGATGCGCCAAATAAAATGTAACCATCATGATTATTTGTTTCTATTCTCCATAAAAAATAATCATCTGCAATAGGGGAGTATATTTTTTTCTTATAATTTTATTAATATAAACCCCCGCTGCATACCCGGAAAATTCACTGTTATTTGTTTCACCCCAATCAATTAAAATTTTCAAATCCGTTACATCATGAAATTTTAATAACGCCTTGGAGATAACGAAAAATATCTCACCTTCCTCCGTTTTGATCCATTTTTCTATATAATCAATATCCAATGCTATATCTGAAGAAAACTCTCCAGAATCAGAACAAAAAATAATTCCATGAATTAAATTATCATGAAAGCAGACTTCATTGAAAACATGCTCCATTTTTACTTCCCCCTGAATTTATCAAGGCAAACCACAACCACCAAACTCATGTTTCTGAGGATAGCACTTACATGTTTTAGGGTTCTGATTATTGACATCATAATGCCAATGAACAGGGCTTCCAGTCAAAACCATGCAACCATGAGCACCATCAGCTAACCCTCTGCCCTCATGTCTTTCTGTATGTATTTCGATATTATATTTTTCTCCGGTTGGAGGTACACATGGAGGACATTCATCTTCCTCACTTAAAGTGTCATGCCACCATTTAGTTAATGCTTTTGCAGCATTATCATCTGCTTGCTGCTGTGCAGGGCTTTTTGGCCATGGAATTGGCAAGGGGAATGGACTAGGAAAAACTTCTAACCCCAGAGGATCTGTATTCGTGACCGGATTCAACGGATACTGATAAAAATTCCATCCCCCCCTCAGCCCAATCGGATCCTGAGTGATATACCGCCCCTGCAGCAGGGCAAGATTACGAAAGCCCGCTCCCCGCAAGGACTGACGCGAGATAGTTTCTGTCCATGGCTGCTTTTCGCATCTTACGTCTTAACCCTGCCTTGAACACCTTATCATTCGTCAAAATATTAATAGCAATGTGCCGTATCCCTGAAAATAATTCTGCTGCATTTCCTCTTCTTATTTTGCAGTCGTCTTCATTCATTACCACGTCCAGACGCCAGTGCAGCTTATTCTCCACGTGCCAGTGATTTCGGATCGCTGTGGCGAACTTCTCAGCGGTTAAATCAGCAGAACTGATATAATATCTGACCGTCATTTCTGGCTCTTTCTTTTGCTCTGCTATTATTGAACGAAAGGAAACTGCCACGCATAATTTTTTCAGTCCTTTCCATTCAAACGTGAAATCAATAAGTTCATCAGGGACATCGCAAACAATGTGAAGACGGATTTCTTCTCTGCCGTGACTTTTTTCACTAATTGCGAACTGTCATGCTCTGGATTATTTAATTCTTTCAGCGGAAATTTTTCCTCGAAGGCTTTATTTAGCCGCCCCTGGTTTCCTTTTACAGCGAATAAATAATCACCTCCCTGTTTTTGTATCTTCTCTGCAATATCTTTCTGGCAACCCATCGCATCAGTTGTGATGATTTTTCCTTTAATATCCAGCATGTTAATAAGTTCAGGGATAGCTGTAATCTCATTGGATTTCTCATCCGTCCTGATCTGTCCGTTGACCAGACTGTGCATTGTTGAGAACGCACTAATGACATGAATCGCTCCCCTGCGGCGACTCTTGTCATAAGAATGCCGGAGCGTTTTTCCATCAATTGCAATGACGTCTTTATCATCTGATGAATGGCAGTCACGCATCCAGTTAATAAAGCACTCGTGAAATTTTGCAGGACTGATACAGGATACAACTCTGGCAATGGTATCGTGAACAGGAATACCATTTTCAAAATCACCATATTGCTTCAAAAAATCGAGATGTGTTTCCCAAAAATCCTCTATATCTTCCCAACCTTCTGCACCAGAAATAACGGCACAAATAGTCAACAGTAGAATATCCGATAATTTATGTTCCACTTTCCAGGCTTGTCTGTAATCGGGGATAACAGAAATATGTTCCATCAATTTTTTAAGTTCCATTTTGTTCTCCTTAATTATGTAAGGAGTATTTGATCATGTATAAGCAATAAAAAACAGCTTTAGGTAATAAGGGATATCTCAATTTTTAAACATAAAATGCGAATTATTTAGTACAAAAAGTGAACTTCTGATGATCTTTCCCTGGTTACCGATAATAGTTATAGTACAGCCCTGATTCATCATCATACTACTGCTGCGGCAGTCTGATGAACTATTGCTTTTACGGATTCTCCTTATTCTTCCTTCTATCCATTCGCTTTAGCTTTTTGAGCTCTTGAAGTTTGCTCTTCGCATCAATATTACCGTTATTTACAGCGAATTCCATCCAATAAATAGCTCTATTCAAATCATAATATTCTGATAATGTTGGATTTGTATCTGATAAAAAACCCCCATAATTAAACTGCGCTGTAACATTCCCCTGAGATGCTGATCTTTCCAAGAATCGCAATTGTTTATCAATATTATTTTTAGTAAAGCAGTAATATTGATATAGTCGAAATGATGCCTCTGAATCACCATGTTGTGATTTATACTTCAGTTTCATCAACTTTTCTTCACTTAAATCATAGGTCATTGCTGTAGATCCCATCACACTTTCGTTTTCTTTTATTTTCACATCAGCACCATGCAATTGACAAACAAGAGAAAAATAAAAAAATAGTAACAAGTATGCTTTCATACATCTACAACCTATCTTATATCACTGGGTTTTTCTGGCGTACCTTGCATATTAGAAATGGGGTGCCCAGATGGCCCATATGTTATCCAATTACCAAGGTCTTTTGTTGTTATAGCCATTAGATCCTTATTTGAATTAAGATTCGTTGGTGCTGTTAGCACTGTATCCATTTTTAACTTACCATTAGTTCCTCGCCCCCACCACGTCCATAGCGTGTCAGGTCCAATTACATTTGTATGTAACTCTTTAGCTAATTGGCTAGCAAATGAATTTTGTCCTTTACCTGTATTACAAGAAAATAACCAAACTGTCATCCCATCTTTATAATTCTCATCAAATTTAATTAGATATGCCAGATCTTTAGCTGTCATGATACTGCGCGTTGCGGATTCAATAGATGTGGGGGTACCATGCCCCCCGATTGTGAAAATGCCTGGGATATTAATCTCATCAGCTACAGAATGGATAAGATCACTTTCGGGGTATAAATTTATATCAACCAAACCTTGCGGATCTACATTTATGACAGGATTCAACGGATACTGATAAAAATTCCATCCCCCCTTCAGCCCAATCGGATCCTGAGTGATATACCTCCCCTGCAGCGGGTCATAATAGCGGTGGCGGTTATAATACAGACCGGACTCCTCATCATACTGCTGCCCCGGCAAACGAATAAGCTGCTGCAGCTGATGCGGGTTCTCTTCATTCAGCAGGTTGCCCCACTCATCGTATTCTGCGCACCATTCTGTTGCCCCTTCCGTGCTGATAAGCACCAGCGGCAGGCCGCGATGGTCGCAGTGGTACAGGTGGATTTTTCGCGCAGGCGTGTACACCGGGTCCAT